>PTJW01000040.1 GCA_002937495.1 Pseudomonadota bacterium
ATATAGTTAAATTCTGGGTAAACTTCTATATAAACTGTTGCTGAAGTTGCAGATTGTCTCATTCTTATTTTACCTAAGCCTGGGCCATCTGAATTATCAATATATTCATCTAATTTCTTATATTCCTCTACTAGCATCAAGCCATCTTCATAAGCACTGTCTGATGGATTTAGTGTATCTGATAATACCAAATAAATATAACAATTATTTACATTACATGATACAGCATTAACTGCTGTTGCTGCAGGCCCGCCCCATGTAGCGTTTGAATACCTGTAAGAAAAGAACTCGTCAGCTCTAGTACCACCACCAGAATAACCAAATAATTTAAAGTTAAAGCTTGAAAGCGCTCCACTCTCACCAAAGTATGGACCGCTCCAACCTGGATAACCAGCTTGGTTAGAAATTAAGTTTGATAAGTAAACTTGGTTTGTAAGTAAAGATCCTGTATCAGGAATAAAATGACTTGTATCATCTACATATCGCTCAATAGCTTTTTCTAAATTATTAAGGGTTGTTACTTTTTGTAGTAAACTTACTTCTTCAAAATGCTCATATATAATTTTTATAGAAATAATCGACAATGTCGCAAATATTATAAGTGCGATTCTAGCATCTAGCCCAAACATTGCTCCTTTTTTACAAAACTTCATTTTTTGACCCTTAGTTAATTTACCTTATATAATTAAAATATATGATATTTATGTTAAAATCAACAAGAAACCTCCTAACATGGAGGTTTAATCTTAAGAATTAATTGTATTGTATTCAGGCATTACCTGATAATAAAAATGAACATGGTCAAAATCTATAACTTTACGAACTTTACCATCATGAGTACCTGCATGTTTATCAATGTTTTTTTCAAACTGAGAATATAGATTTTCTAACTTTTCGGCTTTTTCACTACCGCGCTCTGCTTTTGTATGTAAGTAAATATAACAGTCTTTAAGACTACAACGAAGCGGGCCAATGCCCCACGACTCTTTTCTATATCTTAAAGCTGAAAAATCATCACTAAAGCCACCTAAATCAATTGATATTCTATGTCTTTGAGTAGAATTATAACCATAATATGGACCATTCCAACCGCCAATATTTTTACGATTAAGGAAAACATCTCCAATATTTACTTTATTTTTATCTGAAATACTCAAAAAGTTACCCGTATCAAACATGTAATTTTCGATTGCTCTTTGAATGTTTTCGACATTATCTACAGAATAAGTTTCTACACCATTCTGTATATTATATGTTAGGCCTGAACCAACAACAAATGATGAAACACCAATCATATACCATGCTGTGTTAGAATCAAGCTTTGGTATACTTAACCTATTTAATGACATATAGCGTTCTTCTTTTTATTATTTTTATTTTGAAGGCCTAGCAGCTAACGCCACTAGGCCAATGCTACTAATACTACTATATTAGTATAATCTAATATTTTTTTGCAATGCAACAATAAACCGTAAAAAAAAGGGACTTTTTTCAGACCTTCTTTTATTATCAAAAACTTAGCTAACCACCATTTTACTTTGCTATTTTTAATTAGAATGTACGCTTTTCTAATCTAAGATAAAATTATAGCAATCCCTGGTTTTAGTATACTATTGTTGTTCTTGTTTTATTTGTTAAGGCTTCAATTAAACCATTCTCATTTGCCATACTTGCAACCATAATTGGTAGCGAATTATCACGACATAATGAAATAGCAGAACCATCCATAACTTTTAAATCTTTTATTAATACATCTTGGTAGCTAATTGTATCAAAATGCTCGGCATCTTCAAACTTTTTAGGATCTTTATTATAAATACCATCTACCTTTGTAGCTTTAACTAACATGTCGCAATTTAACTCCACAGCTCTTAATGCAGCTGCTGTATCTGTTGTAAAGTATGGATTACCTGTACCTGCTACAAAAATAACTACACGGCCTTTTTGCATGTGTCTTAATGCTCTACCTCTAATATAAGGTTCAGCAACTTCATTCATTTTAATAGCTGTTTGAACCCTAGTTTCTACACCTGCTTTATATAATGCATTCTGTAAAGCTAAGCCATTCATACAAGTTGCAAGCATACCCATATAGTCAGCATCAGCTCTATCTAAACCTTCTGCAGAACCAGAAACACCTCTAAAAATATTACCACCACCAATAACTAATGCAACTTGGTAACCTTCATCAACCACTTTTTTAATTTCTTCACTAAAAATTTCTAAAGTTTTAGTATCAATACCAAACTCTTTATCTCCTAAAAGCATTTCCCCTGAAAGCTTAATTAAAATTCTTTTTGATTTATCTAAAATTTGCGACTTATCCATTTTTTACGATCCTTTATAATGGTTAATATTTTATCTATTTTAATATATCAATATATATTTTGCAATAAACAAAAAAAGAAAAGCCATAAAGGCTTATCTTTCGTTTGATTCTTTTAAATCTAACATAATTTTATCTGCTAGCTCTAAAAGTTCTTCTGTGTTTAAGTTTTTATAGTCTTTTGATTTAACATAACCTATAGATGCTGAAACAGAAATCACCATATTTACACATTCAACTGTAAAAAATTCTTCAATTTTTTTATGAAGTTTGCTTGTAAAATCAACCAAGTCTAAATCTTTTTGTAAAATAACTACAAACTCATCACCACCAAGCCTTGATACAATTTTTATATTTTTATGTAAAGATGAAAGCCTTTGCGCAATAATTTGTAAAGCCTCGTCACCTGCCTGATGGCCATAATTATCATTAATTGGCTTAAACTTATTTAAATCAATATAAAATAAAGTAAAATCTTTATTTTTTGACTTTAATAAATCAAGCTGCTGCATTAAGCCAGATCTATTTAATATTCCAGTTAAACTATCTTTAACAGAAATTTCTGTTCTATATGCTCTAGAAACTTTATCAAAGAACTCTTTTTTTAACGCTACATTTTCAGTCTCTAAAACTGCTTTTAAAACTTTCTCTGGTAGTTTTAACTCTTTTGATGTTTTAGTTAGATCTTTATTAAAATAAGTTAATGATTTTTCAATAACATCTTTAGAATCTTCCACTAACTGTAAATCTGATATTGTATGAGATACATACTCATTAACATCATCTGCAATTTGCTTTTTGGCTTTTGAAAAAGCAATAATTAAACCACCTAATGTTAAAATAGATGTTGCTATTAAATCATTTTGAGAAAAGTCTTTTAATGATAAACCTGTATATTGAGAAGTTGACCACTCCCAAAAAAGAGTAGCAAATGGCCCTAACGCACCTAAAGCTAAATAATTTTCAGCCTTTATTTTACTTGCAGCAGTAAATTCTACTAATCTAATAGGTGCAAAAATAACAATACCAGCAAAAAGACCAATAAAAATACTAGCAGGGTTTGTAAACTCTCTTAAATCTGGAATAATATTAGATACATTTGTTCCTGTTGAGTATTCAATCAAGCTAAATAAAAATGAAACAACTAAAAACATTGATGAAACAACAAACATTATATAACCAACTACTCTAATTTTATCTTTTGTTGTTCTGTTATTTTCAGCATAATTATAAGTTTTATGGCTTTCTGCAATTAATGTTCTAATAGCTTGTAAAAAGGCAAATATAATTACCAAAATAGATAAATAAGCTTTAACTTGTGTAGGAGCATTATAGCAAACAATTACAATACCCATTAAAACCAATAATATCCCTAAAATTTGAACCAAACTTTGCTTTCTTGCTAAAAATACCCAACTTAAAAAAGCACTAGCAACAATACTAGATCTTTGAACTAAAGTTACCTCTGTAGCTGTTGCATAAGAAAATATATTAAAACTACAAATAAATGCTATTATTAATAATAAACCATATGACCAAGTTTCAATACTTCTTAGCGTTTCTCTTCCTAAGTCTCCTGAACCAGAGTATAATAATAAAGAAAATGAGCTACCAATAAATACACAGCAAGTATATATGATAGCATTAGCACCTAAAACTTTTGCAGCAACACCTGCAATAATACTTGCTATACTCCATAAAACAACAACTGAGAATATAGAAATACCCCATACTTTAACCATTTCTCTATTCATTATTGATATCCTCCAAATAGTGCAAGGCAAGACAATAATAAAATCATAAATACACATGCACCTAAAGTATAATAATAAGTTTTATCTTGAGATTTTACTTCTTTAATTTTTACTCTTTCTGATGCTCTTTGTTCTTTTTTTAATAATCCATTCAGATTTTTTGTTTTGAATAACTCATCTTTACTTCGTGTAGAGTTTTTTCGTTTATTTGGAAAAGCTTTCATTTATATCTCCCTATATATTCTATCTATTAGTGTAAACACAAAAAACTAATTCGTCAAGATACAAATTTAAAGACCACCGCTGTTGCGGTGGTCAGATAGCTATAGGCTCCTTTACCTTAATACTTTTTAAGGCTTGTAGCCTGGTTCGAAATTGTGATTCAGAAACTGGAAACTCTATTACTAAGTTTCCCTTTTTAGACCAATGGCTTTCTTGTCTTTCATAACCAAGATGAGAAATTTTCATTAAGTCTCGTTTCTGCAGATTTGACTTTGCGACAACAACAATTCCATTTCGTTTAGAAGTTGCAGTTTGCAACATTTCTATAACACGAGATAGAATTTTCATATTCTTCGAAAAGTCCGGGTCTGTTTGCCCTACTAAGTAAATATCGTTAAGGAAGAATTGTGACTTTTGAGTAAACATAATCAGCTCCTTAGAGATATTTATCTCATTGCTTTATAAAAAAAGGTAAGTATTTCTTAATTATTTATAATCAATGATTTAAGCTTTAAGCTGACAAAAAACAACCTAACGGTGTATAAAGTAAAAAAAAAGCCCATAAACATAGGCTTTAAAGTAGTCAGGAAAATAAAAAGGACCTACAAAAAATTGTAGGCCTTTATTAAGATATTTATTTTTAAGAATTAAGCAGTTTGTGACTGCTTGTTAAGCTGAACACTGTACACATTCAACTCTTCTATTCGTTTTTTCACTTGCTCTTTAGTAACTAAAATACTAAGAGAAAGCGTATTGCCGACTTGCATTGTTTTACCAAGAACTGCAATTTTCTTTAAATTCTCGACACGCTCATAGCCGCTAGCTTTTAAGATAATTCCATTACCAGTTTCTTCGACAAGCAAAGTGGAACTTGGCTGACTTTCGGCAAGTTTTACCAAATTTGACAAAATCATCAAACGGCTTCTTACATTATACATGCCATACTTTTTAACGACTTCTTCAATTGGTTTAAAGAAGTGATCATTATCAACCATCTTTGTAGATGATGGTCTTCTGGTTCGTGATTTACGGTCTCTATTATAGCCCATAAATTTCTCCTAACGTTATAATGGAGTTCATAATATAATTATTGATTAGTAAAAAATCAATAGTCAGAAATATATTAGTGTTAACAAACAAAAAAGAGCCTATCAAAATGATAGACTCTTTTTTATTATAATAACTTAATAATTTACTAAATAAATTAGCAATTATTTTGTCATTGAAGCAACTTCTGCTGCGAAATCTTCTTCTTTCTTCTCGATACCTTCACCTAGACCGAATCTTACGTATTCTTTAACTACGCAACCAGCTTCTTCAGCTACTTTAGCAACTGTTTTGTCTGTGTCCATAATGAATGGTTGCTCAACTAGGCATACTTCTTTGTAGAACTTGTTGATTTTACCAACGATCATTTTTTCGATAACTGCTTCAGGCTTACCTGATGCTGCTGCTTGCTCTTTAAATACAGCTTCTTCTCTAGCTAGAGACTCAGGGCTAACTGCTTCTCTGTTTAAAGCTTGTGGGTTTTGAGCTGCAACGTGCATAGCGATTTGCTTAGCTGTGTCTGCTGCTTCTGCTGAACCTTCTAGAACTGTGATAACACCGATCTTACCGTTCATGTGTGAGTAAGCTGCTACTGAACCGTTTTCAACTTCAACGAATTGAGCTCTTCTTAGGTTCATGTTTTCACCAATTGTAGCGATTAGGTTTGTTAGAGTTTCTTCAACTGTACCGCCTGTTGGGTATGCTGCTGATTTAAGCTCTTCAACATCTGAAATTTTAGTTTCTAGAACTACTTTAGCTACGTTGTTTACAAATTCTACGAATTTGTCGTTTTTAGCAACGAAGTCTGTTTCTGAGTTAACTTCAACGATAGCACCTTTGTTACCTTCTGATACGATTGCAACCATACCTTCAGCTGCTACTCTATCACCTTTTTTAGCTGCTTTAGCGATACCTTTAGCTCTTAGCCAGTCAACTGATGCATCAAAGTCACCTTCATTTTCAGTAAGTGCTTTTTTACAATCCATCATACCAGCGCCTGTAGCATCTCTTAGTTTTTTAACGTCTGCTGCTGTAATAGCCATTATATTACCCTTTTTATTATTTAATAATATTTAAAAATTAGTTTGAAAGATGAAGAAGACGATAGTATTACGCCTTCTTCAAAAATTTAATTAAGCTTTTGCTTCTGCTTTAGCTTTAGCTGAAAGTGATACTTTAGCTTTTGCTTTAGCTGGAGCTGCTTTAGTTGTTGTTTTCTTAACAACTTGTGCTGATTTACCAGCTGCGATAGCTTGTGATGCTAAGTCTAGGTAGAATCTGATAGCTCTTGTTGAGTCATCGTTACCGTAAACTGGTAGGCTTACGCCTTCAGGATCAGCGTTTGTATCTAAGATAGCTACAACTGGGATACCAAGTTTTTTAGCTTCAGCGATAGCGATGTTTTCTTTAACAGCATCGATAACAACTAAAACATCAGGTAAACCACCCATGTCTTGGATACCACCTAGAGATTTGTGTAACTTAGTGTACTCAATTCTTAGTTTAAGTAGTTCTTTTTTAGTGTAGTGAGAAGCTTTCTCATCAGCGAATACTTTTTCTAGAGTCTTAAGTCTTCTGATTGAAGTTGTAATAGTTCTCCAGTTAGTCATTGTACCACCTAACCAACGGCTGTTGATGAAGTACTGACCTGTTCTTTCAGCTGTTTCTTGAACTAGCTTTTCAGCTTGAGGCTTTGAACCAACGAATAGTACTTTACCGCCTTTTGAGCTAACTTGCTTAATTGTTGATAAAGCGTTGTATAGTGCTGGAACTGTTTGAGTTAGGTCGATGATGTGAATACCGTTTCTTTCACCGTGGATGAATGGAGCCATTTTAGGGTTCCAACGGTTAGTTCTGTGACCAAAGTGTACACCTGCTTCTAGCAGATCTCTAATTGTAAATTTAGGCAGTGCCATTTTTTATTTCTCCTAATTGATTAAAGTGACTTACGCCACTATATTTTCTCGGTTAAACTTCCACGCATACTTCCAACTAAGTAAAACCTAGTCACCGATGGGTATTTTCTGTTTAAAGCAACAGAAAAAGCCGATTATGCGTGTGATTAATTTATATTTAATTTGTATCTGAAATAGATACCACAGTAAAATAACAATTTTTCACATTAATTTCAAGTATTTTCAGACAATTATTGTATTTTTAACAAAAAAAAGGAAGCCGAAGCTTCCTTTTTGATTATTTTTAGGTAATTTAGACTACCTAAAATCGATATTCAAGCATTGCAGCAACGCCCTTAAACTCTTGTGTGGTATCTTCAAAGCGGATATTTTCATCTTCATCGTCTTCATCATTATAGACGCTTTCTTGATGATTGAAAATATAGCTAATCATAACATCTAAGTTAGGAGTAAAGGCATAACCGATGTATGGTTCAAAACCAATACCTACCGATGTTGTTGCAATATCTGTATTAACACCATGTAGGCTTGACTCATAGCTTGTTCGCATGATTTGACCAGACACCTCAAAACCAAGGAAGACCTTTTCAAGATACATACGATACTCTGTTGCCAAATTTACCCCAATATCAGAAAGTTTTGACGAAGCCTGAGAAAGGTCAGTATCAACATACTGGCCGTAAACTTCGACCTTGTATTTTCCCATACCGTCATAAACACGCTGACCAAAGCCAACATTCCAGCGAGAGTAATCAACCTGCTGAGGATTTTCACTAACATTATTTATCAAATAAACTGACTCAAACTTTGATCCAGTATCTGAAATGCTTGCATCATAGCCGACGATAAATAAAAACTTACCCACCGGATGCTCGTAGTCAAACTCAACTACATGCAAGTCAGATTCATAATTTGACTTAACGCCGTCAT
>PTJW01000041.1 GCA_002937495.1 Pseudomonadota bacterium
GCCATGTTTGGTTTAGATGCTCGTATAGCCTTAGCTATATTTGGAGCATTAAGTGTAATATCAGGAGCTGCATTATATAGTGCAATACAAGATGCAAAAGTTACAGAAATTATTACTTCAATGAATGAAATAAGTAAGGCATACGATGCATATTATTTAGATACAGGTGAAGAGTTAGATGTAAAAGCCCATAATGCTTATTTAGATATTCATAGCTTAATTTCTAGTAGTAAAGATGGTTGGAAAGGCCCTTATTTACCTTATGATACAAGAGGTACTCATGGTTTAGCACATCCAGTTTATGGTAGTTATTTAATTGAAGAAGTTAAAGCTGATAAATGGACAGATACAACACAAGCAACATGGGCTACAAATAACTGTGTAAATGGTACAGCTACTGGCACTTGTTATGTTTGGATGGTTGTTAACGCTATTGATACAGAAACAGTTAATGCAGTTAATAAAAAAATTGATAATGATGATGATTTAACAGATGGTAATGTAAGGCTTATAATTTCTACAGGTGGTACAAATTACTTATTTATTAAGCATAGAGCTTCAAATAGATATTAGGGCTATCATTAGTTTAATCATAATAAAAAAGCTCCCAGTTGGGAGCTTTTATTTTTTATAAATCTTTAATTTGTTGCTCAATTTGAGGAAGGCTTGTTCCGCCTTGGTTAATTCTTCTTGCAACAGCTTTTTCTACAGTAAAGTTATATTCTTTAATTGAGTTATAACCTTTTGATGTAATAGTAGAGTTAACGAAGTTTAAGTCTAATTCATGAACTTGAATTTCTTGTTCTTGAGCTTTTGCTACTAATTCAGCTACAATTTTATAAGCATCACGGAAGGCAATATCATTGTCTACTAAAAAGTCTGCAATTTCAGTTGCTAATATATGTCCTTTGTTGCAAAGTTCTGCAGCTCTTTTTTCATTAATTGAAATTTCAGCTAAGAAACCAGTCCAAGCTTTAATAACAGCATTTAGCTCATCAAAACCTCTCATGAAAATTTGCTTAGTTTCGTGTAAGTCTGAACCATAGCTTGTCGGAACTGTTTTAACTAGGCTAATAGCATCAGTATATGCACCAATAATATGAGATGCCTTACCTCTTGTTAGCTCTTGAACATCTGGGTTACGTTTATTAGGCATAATTGATGAACCTGTAGACCAACGCTTAGATAAATTTAATAACTCAACAGGAGTTGATGCCCAGTAAATGCAATCTTCAGAAAAACGAGAGAAGTGAGTTGCACAAATTGCAAAAGTATTTAATGAGTTAACTAAAAAGTCTCTATCACCAACTGCTTCATACGAGTTAATATTTGGTTTATTAAAACCTAGAGTATCAGCAATTTTTTGTAAGTTTAATTCTAAAGGAGTACCAGCTAATGCAGCTGCACCTAAAGGCATAGATCTTAAAGCATACTTTTTAGCACTATGTAGACCTGCTAAGTCTTTTTTAAACATTGTTGCATAGCCTAATAAAATATGAGCAAACGATACTGGCTGACCATGTTGTAAATGAGTAGAGCCAGGAACATAGATATGTTTAGTTTCAATTGCTTTTTGTTTTAAAATAGGAATTATTTTTTCTAAGTTTGTAATAGTTTCTTGAATAGAATCTGCAACATAAAGTCTCATTGTTGTAGCAATAAGGTCGTTTCTAGATCTACCAAGGTGCATTTTTTTACCAATAATGCCACACTTTTCAGATACGAAATTTTCAAGATGCATGTGAATATCTTCATTTCTAATATCCCATGCAAATTCATTTTTTTCAATTAGTTGCTGTGCTTCATCTAATGCTTTTGATGCAGCATCTAAGTCTGTTCTTGAAATTACTTCTAGCCTTACTAGTTCTTCAGCCCATGCTTTTTGAACTCTAATTTCTTGTGCTGCAATACGCTTATCGTATGCAATACCGTTAGTAAATTCAAATAGTTCATCAGGTTGTTTTAAATTAAGCTCTGATTGTAGTACAGCCATATGTAATTTCCTTTTTATTTGTTAGTGTTTTTCAGTTTACAATAATATCATATTAATGTTAAGATTTATATAGTATATTTTAAGAAAGGTAAGAAAAATGTTTAAACACGGCGCAATGTTTGGCTTAGATGCCAGAATAGCTTTAGTAATATTTGGGGCTTTAAGTGTAATTAGTGGTGCTGCACTATATAATGCAATACAAGATGCAAAGGTAACTGCAATTATTACAGAGATGAATGAAGTTGCAAAATCATATGAGGCATATTATTTAGATACAGGAACAGACTTAGTTCTTTCAAGCACATTAGGTTTAGATATTGGAGAATTAGTAGAAGATACAAAAAATCTACAAGGTTGGAAAGGTCCTTATACATCATTAGCAAAAACTAGTAGTGCTAGCTTAAAGTCTGTTTATAGTGAAGGTAATGTGCATATTTATTTAAAAGACTCGGCAGTTGTTTGGGGTGGTGCAGTAGGTGATTCATCAGCACAAGCTTGTGATGCTGGCGAAGTGTGTGAAACTTGGGTTCGTTTTGATAGGGTTGCATATAACTTAATGCCTGCATTAGATATTAAAGTAGATGGCATTGATGATGCAGATGCTGGTAAGTTTAGATATGTACAAAGAACAGATGATACTAGCCAAGGACGAGCATTTTTAAGAATAGCAAATCAATTTAAATAAAATTAACTAATAGTATTTATGAAAGCTCTTTATTTTAGGAGCTTTTTTTATTTACTATTATTGGGCTTTATGCTATAATTTACGGGTTATTTAGTTATAAAAATCAAATCATTAATTAGGAGAAAGTATATGTATACATTTGAACAACAGTTAACTAGTCTATTTGAACAATCTTTTGATAAGCTAAACTTTGATAAAAAGTTTGCTAGAGTAGTTGTTTCAAACAGGCCAGAGTTATGCCAGTTCCAGTGTAATGCAGCAATGCCATTAGCAAAAATTGCTAAAAAAGCTCCTATTGAGATTGCAAAAGAAATTATTTTAAACCTTCCTGAAAATAACGTTATTAAATCAGTAGAAGCAGTTATGCCTGGTTTTATTAATGTTAACTTAACAGAAGAGTTTTTAGCATCATCAACTCAAACATTAGTAGATGATAAGCGTCAGGGTCTGGCAAAAACAGAAAAACCTAAGAAAGCAATTATTGACTATTGTGGTGCTAATATTGCTAAGTCAATGCATGTTGGTCATTTAAGAGCAACAATTATTGGTGAATCAATTAAGCGTATTTCTAAGTTTATTGGTGATGATGCATTAGGTGATATTCACTATGGTGACTGGGGTACACAAATGGGTATGGTTATTACAGCTGTAAAAGAAGAGCAGCCAAACCTACCTTACTTTGATGAAAGCTACACAGGTGAATACCCAACACAAGCTCCATTTACAATTAAAGACCTTGAAAGATTATACCCAGATATTTCAGGCCGTTGTAAAGAAGATGAAGACTTAGCAGCAGCATGTCGTCAGGCAACTGTAGAGTTACAACAAGGTAGAGTAGGCTATAGAGCTTTATGGAAGCACATTGTTGAAGTTTCAGTTATTGAACTTAAAAAAGATTTAGCAGACTTAAATGTTGATTTTGACCTATGGTTAGGTGAGGCAAGCTCAGATGCTTTTGTTCCAGCAACTGTAGAGCAAGTTAAGGCTTCAGGTGTATCAAGAGTATCTGAAGGTGCTACAATTGTAGATGTAACTGCACAAGGTAAGCACGAGGTTGCTCCACTAATGCTATTAAAGTCTGACGGTGCTGTAGTATATGCAACAACAGACTTAGCAACAATTAAAGAGCGTGTTGATGAATTTAAAGCTGAAGAGATTGTTTATGTAGTAGATGGTCGTCAAAGCTTACACTTCTACCAAGTATTTGATGTTGCAAAGCGTAGTGGTATTGCACCTGAAACAAACATGATTCATGCTGGTTTTGGTACAGTTAACGGTAAAGATGGTAAACCATTTAAAACTCGTTCGGGTGGTGTATTAAAACTTCGTGACCTAATTGAAATGGGTAAAGAAGCAGCTTACAACAAAATGAATGAGGCTGGCCGTGGTGAAGTTTTTGCAGAAGAAGAAATGAGAGAAATTGCTCAAAAAGTTGGTGTTTCAGCTATTAAATTTGCAGATCTTATGAATCACCGTTCAGCAAACTACATTTTTGATATTGATAAGTTTGTTCAGTTTGAAGGTAAAACAGGTCCATACCTACTTTATACTGATGTTCGTATTCGTTCAATGCTTTCAAAAGCAAGTGAAGCAGGTTTACAGGCTGGTCAAATTATTGCACCATCAACAGAATCTGAAATTAACTTAATGCTTACATTAGATAAGTTTAAAACAGCAGTTCAAAAAGCTTATGATGATAAAGCTCCAAATATAATTTGTGATCATGCTTTTGCTTTAACACAAGCTTATGCAAGATTTTACAACGACTGCCACATCTTAAATGAAGAAGATAAAGCTAAACAAGCAAGCTGGTTATCACTTTCAGCAGTAGTAGCACAACAGCTAGAGCTAATGTTTGACTTACTAGGCCTACAAGTGCCGACAAAAATGTAACAGTGTAATATATAAAAAAAGAGGTATTTGATTAAGCCTCTTTTTTTATTATTTTTATTACTCTATAATTTATGAGGCTTATTAATATAGTTATTAATTTCTTACAAAAATTTATGAAGAAAAGGATATTGTATGTTTTTTAGAAAAAGACCAAAAAGAGAAATTATATTTTTTAGACATGGCGAAACAGACTGGAATAAAGCAGGGCTTGTACAAGGTAGAACTGATATTTACTTAAATCCAAATGGTATTATGCAAGCAGATAATTTAGGACAGGTTTTAATTAAAGAAAATGTCGACTTTGTTGTTTCTAGTCCATTAAAAAGAGCAAAAACTACTGCAAAAATTGTTTTAGATATTATTAAAAAACCACATAATCTACAATGTTCACCTGATTTGGTAGAGCGAGATTTTGGTGTTGTTGAAGGTAGAAAGTTCAATGAAATTTTAATAGAATATAAAGATGTATTTGATATTATGGATAATGATGCACATCCAGAGTGTATGCATGCTAAATTCCCAAATAGTGAATCAAAGTATGAAGTTTTATCAAGAGTTATGAATTATACTTGCAATTTTATGGACTCTAATGCACAATGTAATAAGTTAGCAGTTTCTTGTCATGGAGGGATTTTGCGTTACATAAACTTATTTATTAATAAAAAAATTACAGACTATGGTAACTGCGACTATATTAAAGTTGATCTTGATAGCTTAAAACTATATAAAGATAAACTAGAGACTATTCATAAAAAACAATAATCACTCAAGGAGAGTAAATCGTCATGAAAAAGCTATATTCATTTTTAGCATTTTTAATGTTTGCTTGCTTTATTTTCATTACTGCAAGTTTAATTTTAAATAAACAAATTGATAAAACAGTTGTAGCTGCAAAAGCTAAAATTGATGAAATTACTGATAATTTCAACAATTCATTAGAAAATGCAGAACTGTATCATAACTTATACCTAGTTAACTGTTTTCCTAATGTATGTGCAAAAGTTTCATTTGCTAAATTTAAAGAAACTACAACACTAGTAGATCCAGTAACTAAATTAGAAACTGTAAAAAAAGATGTTATTGAAGCAGGTTCAACAGAATACTTAGTAATTAAGTATAGCCCTCTATTAGGTAAAGTGTTTGTTGAAGGTTCTCCAAATAATATTATTGTTAATAAAAATGGCGAAAAGTTTGCAACATTCTATTACTCAGCTTTAAACTATGAAGCATCAGCTGATTTAGTTTCATACTACAAGTCATTATCAGATACTGATAAAACAGCATCAGACTTATTAAACTTTATGTCTTGGAATAGTGAGCTAAATATTGATAGATTTAAAGCTTCAGTTGAAGAATCAAGGCTAAGAGCTGATAAAGTTAAAGTTGCTGTTTCATCATATGATGTTAAAGAAAAGACTTCATCATCTTCTGCAGATATTGCTTTAGATGGCTTAGTTTTTAATAATAAACCAGAAACTTTAGACATTCACTATAAAATGGATATTAAAAACTTTGCTAATGCAGTTGTGTTAGAGTCTGCTAAATTATCAAAGAAAGACTGGATTGCAAAGCTTGAGCAAGCTGAAAACCAAGAAGAAGTTGAAAAAGAAGCGATGAGTGAATTTTTAAGCTATGCTTCTGTACTAGTACAAGCAGTTAAAGATTTTGATACATATAAAACAAGCATTGAATTACCATTAGTACATATTCAAGAGTATGAAATGAAAGATGGTAAGCAAGAAGTTAACTCAATGCTACATGGTTCTGCAAGTTTAACATTAGATAAAAACTTAGACCCTAAAGGTTTTGTTAATGTTATGGTTAAAACAAAAGATGAAGAACTAAAAACTTTAATGCAAGAAGCTGTAGTGCCAAATCCTAAAGCACAAATGGGCAAGCAAACAGATGCTGCACCAGCTGAAGCTTCACCTTTATATATTAAAGATGAAAAAGGTAACTATGTTGCAAAACTAACAATGCAAGACGGTAAAGTTGTGTTTAACTCAAAAGATGAAATTGATGTTAAAGGCGTTGTAAAGTCAGCTTTAGATTTTGCTGCAGGTATGATTGGTATGCTAAAAATGGGCATGATGAAATAAAATCAATCTTAATTTAGAATTGTTTATAATAAAAGGGGCGCGTAAAAGCGTCTCTTTTTTGTTGCACTAAGTGTAGTTGAATACTTTAATTTCTTGATTTATTTTGTCAATTATTTTAAAATATAGACTTGTTTAATAACACATAGAAAAAATAAATTAAAGATAAAGCAAAAGCAAAGGTGGAAAATTTATGATCGAATCATTTTTACAGTCTCAAGTATTATATTCAGCTGTAATGTTTATTGTAGTGTTAAGTATTTTAGTATTTGTACACGAGCTAGGTCACTATCTAGCAGCAAAATCAGTTAAAGTAAAAGTTAAGGCTTTTTCAATTGGTTTTGGTAAAGAAATTTTTGGTTTTACTCGTAAAAACGGCGAAAGATGGAAATTCTGTTTATTACCTTTAGGTGGTTATGTAAGTATTTACGGCATGGACCCTGAAGAAGATGATATTAAAGATGAAAAAAATGAAGAAAAACTAAAAGATGCATTTTATAAAAAGAATGTTTTAGCTAGAATTTGGATTGTTTTTGCAGGTCCGTTAGCTAACTTCTTATTTGCAGTTGTTGCTTTAACAATGCTATTTTCTGCTTATGGTATTAAGCAGGCTTCAACAGTTATTGGTGATGTTATGCCAAATATGCCAGCACAAGAAGCAGGTTTATTAGCTGGTGATAAGGTTTTAGCTATTAATGATGAAAAAGTTACAACTTGGACAGACTTAGTTGAGTTTATCTCAAAGTCTTCAGCAAATGAAGAGCTAGATTTTAAGGTTCAAAGAGGCGAAGAAGTTTTAAACCTTGTTATGAAACCAGAGCATACTGAAACGGAAAATATCTTAGAAGAAAAAATTCAAAAAAGAATGATTGGTGTAAGAATCTCTACAGATTACTCAATTTCTGAAGATGTAAGCTTTACACAGGCGGTTGAAAATAGTTTTGCTCATACATATAATATGACAGTACTAATTTTAAAATCTGTAAAACGTATGATTACAGGTGAAATGAAGGCAGATGTTGGTGGCCCATTAACAATTGCAGAGCAATCAGGTAAAGCTGCACAAGGCGGTATTTATGCACTAGTAATGTTTATGGTTATGATTTCTATTAACCTAGGTATTTTAAACTTACTACCAATTCCAGCGCTTGATGGTGGCCATATTATGTATTCATTAATTGAAATTTTAACTTTTGGTAAAGGATTACACGATAAAATTAAAATGGTAGCAAATGCTATCGGTATAGGGTTATTAGTAATGTTAATGGGCTTTGCCTTTTATAAAGACATTACAAGAATCTTCTTCTAAAAACATAAGCAATAGGGTGATATAAATGAAAAAACTTTTATTAACAACATCAGCAATTGTAGCTACTGCAAATGTTGCTATGGCTCAGCAAATTATTGATGAGATTAATATTAAAGGTAATAAAAGACTACAACCTGAATTAATTGAAACATACTTACCATATTCATCAGGTATGAC
>PTJW01000042.1 GCA_002937495.1 Pseudomonadota bacterium
GGTGTTCTAATTATAGCAGGTGCATTATGGAGTATTTATGTAAAAGTATATTCAGATAAAAAACAAAAGAAACTAGCACCTAAAGCAATAAGAGAGCTTCAGGTTCTTAGAGATACTATTCAAACGGCAATGGTATGTTTTAATGATAATGAAGAACTTGTTGCAGAAAAGCTAGGAGTTGGTAAAAGAACTCTTAAGCAGATTATGACAACAGAAAAAGAAGTTTCTAAAAATATTAAGAATAAGATTATCTTTAACCATGCACAAAATGTAGCAGGTTTAGATCATCTAACAGGAGCTTTAAATAAATCAAGCTTTGAAGCTAAACTTAAAGATTTAGAAAATACAGAAAAGGCATTAGTTCTATTCATCGATTTAGATAAGTTTAAGCCTGTAAATGATACATATGGTCATAAAGCTGGAGATAGTATTTTAGAAGGCGTTGCAGAGCGTCTAATGGCTGAATTTAACCATCCTCATGTAGTAGCAAGACTTGGTGGAGATGAGTTCTGCCTAATCGTATATGGAAAAGACAAAAAAGATGAAGAAAAGCTAGTTAAAAAAGTAGAAAAGCTAGTAAATGAACCTTTTATTGTTGAAGATATTGAAGATGAGATCTCAGTAGGTTGTTCAATAGGCTCAGCCCATTACCCAACAGAAGGTAGCTGTGGCTTAGAATTAAATAAAGTAGCCGATAAAAGAATGTATGAAGCTAAATTAACTAATGGAATAGAGAGATAAAAAAGAGCCTGGTTACAGGCTCTTTTATTTTAATTACTTAATGTTAAGAATTTTTTGAGATTTAATTAAGTCATCAACTTGTTTTAGTTGAGTAATTAGTTCTTCAGCGTGTTCTAGTGGAACTTGGTTTGCTTTATCTGAAATTGCATTTTCAACATCTGGGTGAACTTCTAAAAATACACCTGCAACACCAGTTGCTAAAGCAGCTTTTGCTAAGTCAACTACTACTTCACGCTTACCACCTGATGAAGTACCGTTACCACCTGGGATTTGTGCAGCATGTGTTGCATCCATAATAATAGGGTGGCCGTTTTCTTTCATCGCTCTAAAGCCTGCAAAGTCAACTACTAAACCATTGTGGCCAAATGTTGTACCTCTTTCACACTGTAAAGCGTTTTCGTTACCAAAGCCAATATAGTTATCCATGATAGTCTTCATATTACCTGGTGCTAAGAATTGACCTTTTTTAACATTAACAGGCTTACCTGTTTTAGCAGCAGCTTCTGTTAAGTCCATTTGACGGCATAAGAAGGCTGGGATTTGTAGCATGTCTACAACTTCTGCAACTTGCTCAACATGGTTAGGGTCGTGAATATCTGTAATTACAGGAACTCCAAAAGTTTCTTTAACTTCAGCTAAAATTTTAAGACCTTCTTCAATACCAACACCTCTTTTACCTTCTGTTGATGTTCTGTTTGCTTTATCAAATGATGATTTAAAAATGTAAGGAATGCCTAAGTCTTTAGTAATTCTAGTTAGTTCTTCGGCTGCTTTAAAAACAGTTTCTCTGTCTTCAATAGCACATGGGCCTGCAATAAGCACAAATGGCTTTTCGTTATTAAATTCAATGTTACCTAAAAATACTGATTTTTGTTCCATTATTATATGGCTCCTTTTTTAGTTTGTATTTATAAAAATATTAGTCGTTTGGGTTTTTAGTAGGAGAGTACTTTAATAGCATATAATGCCAGTACGGTGTGCTACCATGGTTATACCAACGAAGGTTACCTGTTGTTGTATCAACCTCTCCATCAACTTGTTTATCTACAGCTTTTACCGTTGCTTCATCTAAACCGCTAAGGGAACCCATTTGTAGCAAGTATCTCCAGACTTACACTGTCCATTAGTAGAAAATGCAGTAGTATTACCCCAGTTAGATTTATCATTTAAAGTATAAATATATGCATAAGCATATTCAGGATAATCTAAACGATAAGTACCATCAGCCTTATATGAGATATAAGGACCTTTCCAATTTGAAGCACTATCTGTATTTGATACTAGTTGTGGAAGTTTTAGAGTGTAGAAAAATAAGCTAGTGTTGTCTGAAGAGTCATTTTGTGGTAAGTCAGAACCAGTATCTAAATAATACTGTTCCCATGCTTTACCAAGTTCATTCATATCTGCAATTAGTTTAGTTGCTTTTGATTGCTGAATAGCAGAGTATAATGCAGCACCTGAAATAACAGATAATACACCAAAAATAGCTAAGGCAATTCTAGCATCAAGCCCAAACATTGCACCTTTTTTAATAGAATGTTTCATACAACACCTTTTTATTATTTTAAGTTAATTAAAAAGTCTTTTTTTAATGCGGGCATTTTATCTACAATTTCTTTTAAGATAATTAGAATTGCAGAATCGTATTTGCCTTTTTGACCTTCTAATACTTTAATTGCTTGTGCAAAGTTCATAGATTCACGATATGCTCTAGGAACAATTAATGCACAAAAAGCATCTGAAATAGCTAAAATTCTAGCTAATTGATTAATTTGTTCTGCTGTTTTACCGTTAGGGTAACCAGAACCATCTAATCTTTCATACATGCTTCCAATAGTATCTACTACAGGCAGAGAAAAGTCAATATTATTTAATACTTTTAAAGCTGACTCTACATGAGTTTGAATAATCTCTAATTCATCATCTGTTAGTTTACCTGGTTTAGTTAAAAGTGCTTGTGGAACAAATACTTTACCAATACCAGCTAGCCTTGCAGAATACTCTAAAGTTAAAATTTCAGACTCATCAAGTTTAAGCTGTTGAGCAATTTTTGATGCCACATAACTCATTCTTTCATGGTGACCTGCTAAGTGTGGATCTTTAATTTCAACAGTTTTAACTAGCGCTTCAATAGCTTGGTTTTGTAGCTGTTTAATTTGTTTTTCGTGTAAAATAGCTTCAGTTCTATCATGGGCGATAGTAACAATACCAGTTACATTGTCACCATCTTTTTGAGGCCACTTAGTAATATCAAAGTATCTAGTACCATCTTCATTAGTAATTTCTACTTGTTGCTTTTTCCATGGTTTAGAACTTTTAATAACTTTATCGTCTGCTTTTGAGAAAGTATTAATTAAGTTTCTTGAATACATAAAGTCATCATCTTGAAACTTTTTAGCGCCAAATCTAAATGTATCATAAAACTTAGAAAATGCATTGTTAGCATAAACATATTTACCTTTTAAGTCTTTTAATGAAATATGCTCATCAACAGAGCGGTTAATACCTTCAAGCATTGTTTGTTTTTTATTAATTTCTTTTGCAAATTTTGAATATTGCTTAGCAAGCAGTCTTGATTTATTATTTTTGCTCTTCCAGAAAATAGCTAAAACAAATAAAGTCATAATTGCTGTTAATAATGATGCATAAGCATAAGTGTTTGACTTAAAGTTTGTATAGTCTTTAAGTGCTTTATCTAATTTGTAGTTATATTGAATTTTATAGCCAAAATTATCATAGCTTGTTACATAGATAAGTTCTTGTCGGTCGATAGTTTCTAAAATATCAAAGTCAAAAAATCTACTTACTTTAGATGCTGGTAATAAACCTTCATTTGATAATTTATTATCTACTAAATGTAACTTATTTTGGTTTTTATAAAGCAAAATAACATTTGAACCATTTAAGCTATTTGTATTTGGTTTTAAAACTTTTGTAATTCTATCTGTAACATTTAGTCTGTAAACTAATTTACCTACAAGGTTTTGCTCATCGCTTAAGTCTGTAATATTTACTGCAACATCTAAAAATACCTTATTGTGATCATAAATAAATGAAGAGATAGAATTTTGTCCTTTTTCAACAAAAGTAATATTTTCAGGTTCAATAAACTCATAAGCTGAATATTGTGAAATAACTTTATTATTTGCAATAAGTTTAGCATTAACAATTTCACTGTTAAATTCTACAAACTCATGTAGAGTTCTTTTGATGTAAGGTTTTTGAGCTTTAAAAATTTCATTTTCAGGATCTACAGCGTAATCGGTAAGTAAAATTTTAATTGTATCTGATTTTACAATTGCTTTAGAGTAGTCAAATAAAGTTTCAAATTGTGATTCTAGAATATGGAATTTAGCAATAGCACGAGTTTTCATGCTGCTTGTAGCAGACGTAACTGTAGATACATAGTTTTGCTTAATTAAATAACTAGCAATAGGAATAATAATAAAACATGCAATACCAACAGAAAGTAACATCGTTAGTAAAATTTGCCCAACAGTATCTTTTTGTTGAGATAATTGTGTGTCCATGATTTTAAATTGTTTACTTTGCTTTGTCATGGTTTTGCTCCTTTACATCTTTTTAAAGTGAATCCACTTAAAATTTTCATTAATAGAATAATAAGGTAAATATTGTGTTAAAGTTTTATCTTCTAACACTGTACTACTTAAATTATCTAAAATTAAAGCCTTATTATCTTGATAAACTGCTAAAACTGCATGAGCACCGTTTCTAACTGTATCTTTTAAAACTACAATACGCATGTCTTTAATATCAAATCCTAGTTTTTTTAGAGTATAGTATTTAATAATTGCATAGTCTTCACAATCACCAGAAAATTCTAAAAACTCAGTAGGGATCTCCCAATAGTCTGTTAATCCCCAGTTATCAATATCTAAAATGTATTCCTTCATATTAAAAAAGTCATTTACATATTCTATTTGATCAGCTTTTGTTTGTAGCTTATATGCAATTTTTAACATTTGGAACCACTGGATAATAAATTCTTTTTTATCAGCAGGGCATGAGCTTTTCTTTTTTAAACAGTTTGTGATGTTAAGTTCTTCTTCTAACCTTTTATCGATAATTTCTTGCCATTTAGGAACAGACTTAAAGCTAGAAGATTTAAACTCAACAGTATTAAATAAGTATAGCTTATCTTCAGCATAGCTAGTGCTTGCTGTAAATAAAGTAGTTAAAAGTGTTAGTGTTGTTATTATTTTTATTTTAAACACCTGTAAAAGTTTATCCTATCTTTCTGTTAAAGCTCTTTGTTGTGCTTTTAATACTGGTTTTAAGATATACTGCATAACTGTTTTTTTACCAGTAAGTAAATCTACAGTAGCTGTCATACCAGGAATAATTTTTAAGTTTTCGTGTCTTTCGCCAATATAGTTTCGTTTTGTACGCACTTTAATTTTATAGTAGCTAATTTGATTACGCTCGTCATAAACGCTATCAGCACTAATTTGTTCTAGGTTTGCATCAAGCCCACCATATATAGAATAGTCGTAAGCTGAGAATTTTACAACAGCTTTTTGTTCTGGACGAATAAAAGCGATATCTTTAGGGAATACTTTTGCTTCAATTAATAGAGTATCTTCAAGTGGAACAATCTCTGCAATATCTTGTGCAGGTTGGATAACTCCACCAATTGTATTAAATAGCATTGTTTTAATTGTACCAGTAACCGGAGATCTAACTTCAGTTCTTCTAACAGTATCTTCAGATGCTGTAATTAAAGCTTTAAACCTTGCGTATAGCTCTTCTTTTTCGGCTTTTTCTTCTAAAACTTTTGTTTTAACAGCTTGTTCGTATTCTTTAATTTTTTGTCTTACTTCATTAATCGCAGCCTGAGTACGACGCTTAGCAGCTTGCGCACGATTAATTTCACCATCAATTTCAGAAACTTGTCGTTTTAGTCTTAAAAAGTCAACTTTTGAAACAATGCCATCAGCTAATAATGGAGCAGTTAAGTCTAGCTCTTCTTTTGCAATTTTATAACTTTGCTTTTGCTGATCTAAAGTAGCCTTAGCTTCGTTATATTCTTGTAGCTTTTGCTGTAGTTGTTGTTTAATAACTTGTAAACCTGCATTTTTCTCAGATAATCTAGATAAGAATAAACCTCTTTCTGCTTTAATAATAGCAGGAGCATCTTTTTGTAAATTTTTCGAAAATTTAATAGTTTTAGCACCTGTTGCTTCAGCTACTAATCTTGCAAGTGATGCTTCAAGAGCATTAACTTTAGCTTGATGTTCTTCAAATGAAGATAAAGCACCAGTATCATCAATTTTAATTAAAATATCACCTTTTTCAACAAAGTCACCTTCTCTTACTAAAATTTCAGATACTATACCACCTTCAAGGTTTTGAATTTTTTGAATAGATTTTGATGGAACAACTGTACCTTCAGCATGTACTACTTCATCAAGTTTTGCAAAGCTAGACCAAACTAAAAATATAACAAAAAATGCAACAATTGCTAAAAATAATCTATTAGCAGTAGGGTTAGCACCACGAGTCATAACATCTGATACATCATCAATAAAGTCGCCATCATTCCAGGCTTTATCAAAAAATGAATTTTTAATTAGACCTTTATTATCTTGCTTTTTATTTTCTACCATTTTACTGATCCTTACTTTCAGTTTTTACTGCAACTGTCTTACCTGATAATGCTTGCATAGCTTCAGCCTTTGGCTTGTCTAAAACAATTTTACCTTTGTCCATAATAGCAATTCTATCTACTAATTGTAATAAAGATTCTTTATGAGTAATTAATAATAAACCAATATTACTGTTATTTAAAATTTTAGATAATGATTTGCAGAATCTATCTTCCATAACAGAATCCATGTTTGAAGTAGGCTCATCTAAAATAATTAGTTTTGGTTTTTTTAGTAAAGCTCTTGCTAAACATACAGCTTGTTTTTGACCGCCAGATAAACCGTCACCACCTTCACCAAGGTGCATATCTAAACCTTGCGGGTGCTGCTTAATAACTTCTATTAGATCAACTAGTTCACATGCTCTTAAAATTTCTTCTTCAGATGCAAATGGGTTAACAATTCTTAAGTTCTCTCTTAATGTTCCGTAAAATAGGTGTGGAGTTTGAGGAACTAGTAGAATTTGTTGTCTTAATTCATTAGGGTTAATTTGGTTAATATCTGTACCATCAACTAAAATTTGACCTTTGTTAATAGAGTAAAGGTTATTTAATAGCCTTACAAATGTAGACTTACCTGAACCACTACGTCCAATAATACCAACTTTTTCACTTGAATTAATCGAGAAGTTAATTCCATTAATAGAAGGTTGTTCTGCATTTGGATATGTAAATTGAATATCATTACATTTAATATCGCCAGAGATATTACTTCTTCTTAAAAAGTTTTTACCTTCAGGAATATCAACTTTTTGTTTCATAAGGTCATTTAACTCAACATAAGCATGTTTTGCATAGCTGTAACGCATAGATAATGAAACCATTGTAGCAACAGGTGCAATAATACGACCAGCAATCATTGAACAAGCAATTAATCCACCCATGCTTAAGTTACCTTCAATAACAACATAAACACCTGCAGCTGTTACTAAGATAGTAGTCATGTTTTGCATAAATCCACTAAATGAGTTTGCCATGTTCATGTAGTATCGAGCTTTCATACCAATTAATGATGTCGCCCCAACATAGCTTTCCCAAACTGATTGTCGAGCATTTTCAATGTTTAAAGATTTTACAGTTTCAATACCTTGCAAAGTTTCAATAAGATGTGAGTTTTTTTGGCTAAGATCCTGCCATGATTGGTCTGTAGTTTTTTCAACTCTTTTTTGTAGTAATAAAGCTACAGAAATTGAAATTGGTAAAGCTGCTAATACAATTAAAGCAACCGGGCCACCAATTAAACCTAGTACAAGGATAAATAATAAAATAAATGGTAAATCAATTAATGCAGAAATAGATGCAGAAGTTAAGAAGTCTCTTAAGTTCTCAAATTCTTTCATTTGGTGAGCCATAGCACCAGCTGAATTATTTTTGCTTGATAGTTTAATGTTTTGGAATTGTTCAAATAGTTTTGCAGAAATTAAAACATCAGAACCACGGCCAGCAACATCAATAAAGTATGCTCTTAGATTTTTTAAAATAAAGTCAAAAATATAAACAATTAGCATACCTGAAAATAGAACCCATAAAGTTTCTTCAGCTCTGTTAGGAATAACTCTGTCATATACATTCATAGTAAATAGTGGGGCAGCTAATGCAAAACAGTTAATTAATAATGATGCAATAGCAACTTGTA
>PTJW01000043.1 GCA_002937495.1 Pseudomonadota bacterium
CAAGAAAATGCCTATTCTAAAACTGAAATTTTAGGTGTTGATGAAATAAGTTTTGAAATGCTTCTTCTTGGTTTTAGGTTAAAAGAAGGTTTAAACTTAAAACACCTTAAGCAAATTACATCTAAAGATATTACTGATGTAGTAAATGAAGAAAAACTTAACTTATTTGTTAAACAAGGTTTATTAGAGTATGCAGATGATTATTTAAGACTAACTGAAAAATCATATCATTTATTAAATCAGATAATAGAAGAACTATTGGTTTAATTATATAAAAGAGCTTAATTGTAGGCTCTTTTTTTATTTTTCTTGAAAAACTTGTGTAAACATAATATAACTATCTTTCCAATTACTTAATCTTTTAATTAGGAGTTAAGGTTTGTACCTTAAACTATTTTGTGCTTCTCGTCATTTTGATAAGAGCTTGTTTACTCAATTAGAATCTAAACTTCAAGAAAAAGGGCTAGATAAAAAACGCACTAAGGTTTTAATTAATCATTACCGAGTTTTTTATATAGCATTTAAAGCAAATATCATGATTATTCCAGCACAGGAGATATTTTATGTTCAAAGTATTCATAAAACTTGTGATAATTATTCAGACTTTATTTCTATTTTCTTAAAATTTGAAGAAATAGAAAGTATAGAAAAGTTATGCTATGTGCCATATGCGGTAAAAATGAATAAGATAGCAAAAAAAACTGTTAAAGTATTAAACTTTTTTAAACTTAAAATACAGAACCGTCAAGGTGCTGTATATAGTAAAAAAAGTGGTTTATATATATCAAAACCTCATGTTTATTTTAATTAATATACTTGAAAAATATTTTTTGTTGCTTATAATATCTAAAGATAAAACCTATTTTTACATTTTCTTAATAAATAAGGATTTTAGAATGCTAAAATATCTAAAAGCATTGTCTCTTGCTGTAATCTCTCCAAGCCTTTCTGATCTGGAGAAAACACTTGTTAAAGAAAAATCTTTTGATAAAAAAGATGCAAAAGCTGCGGTAAAGCATTATCGTATTTTCTCAATTTTTAAAGCATCAGGTATTTATATCGTTCCATCAGCGCCAGCAACTACAGCGCTTGATGTTCACTCAAATATGGGTAAAAGCTATCATAAGTTTACTAAAGTTATAGGTGAAGAACCAGCTATTAAAAACAGTTATGACTTCTACCGATACTGCTGTCGTGATGTATTTCGCCAAGCAGCATTTAAAACAAACTTTATAGGCTTCTTCTTCGGGTTTAAGCTTGCCGATGCAAACCGAACGCCAGTTTCAAAGTTGGAATCAAAGTACATTCCATACGATAATGAAATCAGTGTTATCTTACGATAAAGTAAAAGACCACCCCATCGGGTGGTCTTTTGCTATTTATTATGTTACTATTATTTTATAAGGAAAAATAAATAAGGTTTTAATTATGTATATTAAAAACAAAGGTGCTATGTTTGGTTTAGACTGTCGAACGTTAAAAAAACAGTTTGGGGAACTGTTTTTAGCGAGCAGGCATAGTGAAGCTCAACAAGGAGCAAACGGTAGCTGCGGATATACCAAACGCGGAGCTATGTTTGGTTTAGACGCTAGAATTGCTTTAGCAATTTTTGGGGCATTATCAGTAATATCAGGGGCAGCATTATACTCAGCAATACAAGATGCTAAAGTTACAGCAATTATTGCACAAGTAGAAAATATTGGTAAGGCTATTGATCAGTATTATTTAGATGTAGGTGCAGAGTTACCAATTTATTCGGCATCTTCAGGTGCTAATATGAAAATTACAGACTTACTGGCAGATTCAGGCACTACAGCTGGTTATAACGGACCTTATATCTCTATAGCAGACTCTGTTATTGCTAGTACAGATTCTTCATTAATATCAGGTGATGGTATTTATTATTCATCAAGATTATGTAAAGATGAGTTTGGTAATACTTTTTCATCAACTAATTGCCCTGCTTGTTCTGGTGGAACATGTTCATTATGGATAAAAGTTAATAAAATTACATTATCACAAGCTAATTCATTAATTGAAAAAGTAGATGGAGCTGTGTCTTATGATACAGGAAGGGTAAGAGTTACATTTGCTGATGCAACAGCAACAGATAACTTAAGGCTTTATTATAAATACAGAAGTTCAAATTAAAAAAGCTACCATTAGGTAGCTTTTTTAATTTTTATTGAGAGTTCATTGATTTAAAGAACTTCTCATTATTATCTGTCATTTTTAATTTGCTTGTTAAGAACTCCATCGCACCAGATGTGCCCATTGGTAGAAGCATTCTTCTTAATGCCCATGTCTTCATTAGCTCATCTTTAGCAATTAGTAATTCTTCTTTACGAGTACCAGACTTAGCAATATCAATAGCAGGGTATAGACGCTTCTCAATAAGTTTTCTGTCTAACCATAGCTCTTGGTTACCTGTACCTTTGAATTCTTCAAAAATAACTTCATCCATTCTAGAACCTGTATCGACTAAACCAGTAGCAATAATAGTTAATGAGCCACCGTCTTCAATATTTCTAGCAGCACCAAAGAATCTTTTTGGTTTGTGTAGAGCTTGTGCATCAACACCACCAGTTAATACTTTACCAGAGCTAGGAATAACAGTGTTGTATGCTCTTGCTAAACGAGTGATAGAGTCAAGTAAGATAACAACATCTTGGCCCATTTCAACAAGTCTTTTAGCTTTTTCTAATACCATTTCTGCAACTTGTACATGGCGTTGTGCTGGCTCATCAAATGTTGATGATACAACTTCACCTTTAACAGATCTAATCATATCTGTTACCTCTTCAGGTCGTTCATCAATAAGTAGAACGATAACGTGAGATTCTGGGTGATTTTCTTCAATAGAGTGAATAATAGATTGTAGCATCATTGTTTTACCAGCTTTTGGTGGAGCAACAATTAATGAACGCTGACCTTTACCAATAGGAGCAACAATATCAATAACACGACCTGTTAGGTTTTGCTTTTTAGTTTTAGGATCAATATTGTCTGCAAGGTTAAACTTGCTTTCAGGGTAAAGTGGAGTTAGCTTTTCAAAGCTTGTTCTGTATTTTGCTTTTTCTGGGTGGTTAAAGTTAACTGTGTTAATTTGTTTTAATGCAAAGTATCTTTCATTAGGTGCAGGTGGTCTTACAGTACCTTCAATTGTATCACCTTTTTTAAGGCCGAACTTCCTAATTTGGTTTGGAGATACATAAATATCTTCAGGTCCAGGTAGGTAGTTATCTGTTGGTGCTCTTAAGAAACCAAAGCCATCTTGTAAAATTTCTAATACACCTAGGCAGTCAATTTCAATATCGCCATCTTTAAGTTCATTTGCAACTAAACGGAACATAATATCTTTTCTGTGCATGTTTGAACCGTCAAAGCCAACTTTTTCTGCTAGTTCTTCTAAGTCAACAGTTCTAAGTTCTTTAAGTTCACTTAGGTGTTTAATGCCTGTTTTAACATGCTTTTTCTCAGCTTTTTTAGCTTTAGGTTTTTCATTAGCTTGTTCTTCAGTTTTAGTAGGAGTTTCCTCAACTACTTTTTTAGTAACTTTTTTAGCTGTTTTTTTAACCGCAACTTCATCTTCAGTTGCTTTTTTTTCTACTCTTTTTGTAGGAGCTTTTTTAACCGTAACTTTTTCTGTTGTAGATTCATCTTTAGGCTCAATAGTTTTTTTAATTCGTTTCACCTTAAGAGTCTTTTCTGTTGATTTTTCATCAACAGCAACAGTCTTATCGATTTCTGTCATTGTGTGATTCTCTTTTTGATTGATTTATTGATTGTTTTTATTAATTTGACTATTTTCTTGAGAAAATATATGATATGCTTATAAATATATATGGATTAGGCCGTAAAGTCAAGAAAAATTAACCAGAAAGAAAAGAGTTTTATTGTATGATTATCGTAGGTTTAACAGGTACTATTGCTAGTGGAAAATCAACAGTTTTAAATATGTTTAAGCAAGTTGGTGCTGTAACAATTTCAGCAGACCAATTAGTGCATTTATTGCAACAAAAAGATACAGAACAAACAAAAGCGCTTGTTCAAATTTTAGGTGAAGAGATTTTAACTGCAGATGGTAGAATTGATAGAGTAAAATTATCAGATAAAATTGTTCAAGATCCTACAATTTTAAAACTACTAGAACAAGTTTATCACCCAAGTATTAAAGTGATGATGAAAAAGCTTATTAAAACAGCAGAAGAAGCAAATCAAAAAATTGTTATGCTTGAAATTCCATTGTTATTTGAAGCTGGCTTCCAGTCATTAGTAGATACAACAGTAGTATGCTCATGCACAGATGAAGTAGCAAAACAAAGAGCATTATCAAGAACAAACTTTGATGAGAAAAAGTACGAAGTTCTTAATAAATTTAGACTGAAAGATAAAGACCTTGTGATGCTTGCTAAAAATATAATAAATACAAATGTAGATATTGAAAAAACAGAAGCACAAGTTGTATTAATGTTAGCAGATTTACTAACAATGGCTGATAATGCATGGCCAAGCAACTGGTCAGCAATTGACGATATTTAGTTTTTTAAACGACAATAACTGTCTAATATAGGGGACATACAAATGAAAAAAATAATATTAATGCTTAATATGTTAGTTTTTTCTGTTTCAGCTAATGCTGTTGAAATTCAAAAGCTAGATACTAAAGTTGCTAGAAGTGGCTTATATGTTCAGCAAACAGAAATCCCAACTGTTAATATATTGCTAACATTTAAAGCTGGTACTATTTTTGAAGATGGCTATAGCCATGGTACAGCAAACTTAGTAGCAAATCTTTTAACTGCAGGTACAGAAACTCAATCTGCACAGCAAATTCAACAATCATTAGAAAAATTAGCATCTAATATTGCAGTTTATTCTTCAAGAGATGATATTAAAATTGAAGTGACAGCACTTGCAGATAATGTAGAACCAACTTTACAAATTTTACAAGAAATTTTAACATCATCAGTATTTCCAGATAGAGAACTAAAAATTTTAAAATCTTCAGTACTACAAGCTATTCGTCAGCAACAAGAAAGTCCAGGTTTCTTAGCTATGTATACAGCAAGAAAAGAATTTTATGGTGAAGATAATGTAAAAGCATATGTTTCAAGCCTAGGTACAGAAAAATCAATTGCTAAAATTACAAAGCAAGATTTACAAAGATATTTTAAAAACTACATTACAAAGGAAAATATGACAGTTAGTGTTGTATCATCTTTAGATAAACAAATAATGGAAGTTTTATTAGATAAATACTTACTGCCAATGCATTCTGGTTCAGCTAAAGAGTTAATTAAGCCTACTCCAGTAACTCAAACAAACTGGGCAAGGGTAGAAAAGGACTTACCTCAAACAACAGTTTTACTTTATACTAAAGGTGTAAGCAGAGTTAGCCCAGAGTACTACACTTCTGTTGTATTTAACTACATTTTAGGTGGCGGTGGCTTTAGTTCTCGTTTAATGGAAGAAATTAGAGAAAAAAGAGGTTTGACATATGGTGTGAGAAGTGCTTATGAGTACGATTTACCATACCCAGCTTTATTTACAGTTACATTACAAACATCTAACAAGCAAGCTTATAAAGTTGAAAATCTAATTAGAAAAGAGTTAGATAAAATTGGTGCAAAAGGCGTAACACAAGAAGAACTGCAAAGTGCTAAAAACTTTTTAGTTGGATCATTCCCAATTCGTCTAAGAACATCAGATAAGCTATTAAGCTACTTAGATATTATGCAAAAGTTTGACCTACCTTTAGATTACCTAAACACATGGACAGAAAAAGTAGGTGAAATAACACTAGAACAAGTTAACGAATATGCAGGTACATTTGCTGATGATGAGGTTTCATTTGCAAGAGTATTTGTAGGAAGAATGTAATATATATTTATGGATTTATTTGACTTTGCTTTTGATGATGAGCAAAAATCATCTGAAAATAAAGTAAACCGTAACGATTTAACAATAAAGGGTGACTCATTTAAAGATGAACGCCCTTTAAGTGTTTCTGAATTATCAGGTGTTGTAAAAACAATGGTTGAAGGTGTTGGTAAAGTTGTTGTTAAAGGTGAAATCTCAAACTTATCAACTCCAGCAAGCGGACATATCTATTTTAAAATTAAAGATGAACGAAATATTATTAATGCTGTTATTTGGAAGTCTGCAGCCAGAAGTTTAAAGGTTCGCCCTGAAGATGGTATGGAAGTTATTTTAACTGGTAAGTTAACAGTATTTTCTGCACGAAGTGAATATCAAATTAATGTTACTAAGTTAGAGCCTGCTGGTTTAGGTAACTTAATGCAAGTTTTTGAAAAAAGAAAAGCAGAATTTGAAAAGCAAGGCTTATTTGATGAGGCTCATAAAAAGGTTATTAATAAAATTCCGCAAACAATTGCTATTGTTACGTCGCAAACAGGTGATGTATTTTATGATATTATGCACCGTATTGAGCAGCGTTACCCTTGTCATGTATTGCTTTACCCATCAAAAGTTCAAGGTGAGGGCGCTAATTTAGAAATTGTGCAAGCAATTAAAGATTTAAATATTTTAAATAAAACAAAACCGATTGATACAATTATTGTAGCAAGAGGTGGTGGTTCGCTTGAAGACTTATGGACATTTAATGAAGAAGATGTTGTTAAGGCAGCTTTTGAGTCTCAAATTCCTATTATATCAGCAATTGGACATGAACCTGACTATACACTGCTTGACTATGTTGCAGATTTAAGAGCTCCAACTCCAACCGGTGCTGCAGAATTAGCAACTTACGAGCTTGTTAACTTAAAATATACAGTAAATAATTACCGTAATAATATTTTAAATGCTATTACTTCATACATTCAAAACTTAGAATATCGTTTAGATAGGTTAAGATTTAGCCTAAATACTAATGCTAAGTTTATTGATGAGTTAAATATGAAGTTCAAATACTTAAAGTCTCAACTTTTAGATTCAGTAAAACTGTATTATGCAGATAAACAAAAGAAACTTGAGCAAAATAAACAATTGCTTGAAACTTTATCACCAAAAGCAGTACTATCTAGAGGATACTCATTTGTAGAGTCTGAAGATGGTGATATTATCGCATCAAGTAAAACAAAAGAACAAAACGTTGTTATTCACTTTAATGACGGAACAAGAAAGGCAGAATTAAAAAATGATTAAAAAGCTAACAGCTTTATTTGCTTTATCAGTGTTATCTGTAAATGCAAATGCTGCAATGTCAGTAGGTGGTATATTTAAACAAGGTGGTTTAATCGCCATTACTTATGATGAAGCTGAAACATCTAAAATTACGGTTAATGATAAAGCGATTATCCTTGATGGTGATGGTTTTGAATATGTTCCATTAAATAGAAAAGATACAAAGCTTATTGTTAATCAAACTTTAAAGTCTGGTAAGATTATTAGCAAAACTTATAATGTTACAAAACAGTCTTATAAAGTTCAGCATGTGAAAGGTGTAAAGAAAAAGCATGTAACACCTGATCCTAAACATTTAGATCGAATTAGAGGTGAGTCTAAGCAAATTAAAGATGCTAGAAAAGGCAATATTGAAAAATACTTTGATACATTATTACCAGAGTTTGCAACACCATCAGAAGGTATTGTAACAGGTGTGTATGGTTCAAGTAGGACTTACAATGGTCAAGAGCGTTCATGGCATAAGGGTTTAGATCTTGCAAATAAAGAAGGAACACCTATAATAAGCCCGCTAAAAGGTAAAGTTGTTCTTGCAATGAAAGACAGTTACTTTAATGGTAATTTAGTTATTATCGACCATGGTAAAAAAATATATAGTATTTATGCTCATATGTATGATATAATAGCTAAAAAGGGACAGATTCTGGAAGTTGGAGATCCTATTGGTCTGGTAGGTTCAACTGGTAGAAGTACTGGTCCACACCTTCATTGGGGTGTGTATGTTGGCCAGCAAGCTATTGACCCAGAGTTTTTCTTAAAAGATGCGAAAGATTTAAAAAAGGA
>PTJW01000044.1 GCA_002937495.1 Pseudomonadota bacterium
CAGAGACTCATACGGTAGATGGCGTTTAATGGAATAATAGCTTACAATATTATATAAATAAAAAAGCATCCTAATAAGTAGGGTGCTTTTATTATTGTCTCTGTTACTAAAGCTAACCATATATATACTTAGACTTTATTGTTATAAAAAAATATCCGCGATTATTATCACGGATATTTTTTACTTAGTTATTTTCTATTTCTTGGTTTTCTAGATTTAACCATTCTGCTAGGAATAATATTATCAGAATAACCGTATTCAGAGTTAGACGTTAAATTATATTTATCAAGTAAGTCTTTTGACTCTTTATCCTTTGGATCCCACTTTCTTTTATCGCGTTTTTCAACCTTTATATTTTCTTTAGGATTACCTTTTATATTTTCTTTAGGATTACCTTTTGTATTTTGTCCTAGAGCTGTTCTAATAGCATCTTGTTTCTCTTTTTTTAAACCAGAAGCGGCAAGAACATTTTCTAAACCATTATAGTTAAGTTTAGATAATCTAGAACCAATAGCATAATTTTCTAAGCCTAAATCTTTCTGATTATCTTGAGTTACGTCAACATATTCAAGTAAGTTTTTACCTTCATGTGCAGATAATCTAGCAAGAGTATCTCTATCTTTATGTTCTAGCTCAGGTATTCCGTCATACATTGTTGCCATGTATTTAGCAACCCCCTTGATTTCATAAGACTCGCCAGTAACTCTATCTGTAATTGTACTGTTTTGTAAATGCTTCTTATCATATCCTTTTGAAGACATAATCTGTTTATCCATTTCAATACGTTTATTTGCAGTACTAATAAGCTTCTTCTCATCAACTTCTGATTGAGTTAGTGAATATCCAGTATTTTCTAGAGCAATATCTCTAGATCTATCTGATCCACCGTGTTTATCATCAGCTAAAAGCGACATTCTAGAAACTTCTTTGTTATCCCTTGCTCTTGTTACAGTTGAAATATTCTCAATAGCTTCTTTATCGCTTTGTATATTATCTCTCATAGAGTTATACTGTTTATTTTTAGCTTTAGCATAAGAACCTGTAACAGAGCCTAATACTCCATCAATGGCCGCCATAGTTCCTTGTTCTGTAGCTAATGCTTTGAATGCAGCAGCCTTACCAAGGGCAGCAGGTGCAGCAGCAGCTGCAGTTCCAGCCATTGCTATACCTTTGATACCTGTTTTATAAACATCTTCACTTGTAGATTTAATAGTGCTATCCATTCCTGTTAGTTTACCAATAACAGCTTTTGAGTTACCAGCAGCAAACATTAAGAATGCAGTAATCATAAATGATGACATGTAGGCCATTGCCCAGATAGTATCTAAAAAGTTTACATATGGTTTATTTAAATCAGTAAATGAATTACCATTGTTATATAGGTTTTCAAATATGTCTCTTGTTAATGATAAAACACCATCCATTAAAGCCATAGTTACATCAACAAACTTAATGTATAATAATGCTAGTAGCACTGTTATAATTACTCCTGGAGCCCATGATGGAACTAGTAGTCCCATTAATAGTAAAATAGGAGTTAAAATTAAGATAAATGCAATAAGAATATCTTTAATTACTGGTAGTAATGCAGCATATGCACCTGCTTTAAATGAAGCACCAATTTCTGCTAACCAGCTAACAGGGCCTAGGGCTGCATCAGTGAAGTGTTCACCAATAGCTCCAGATAATCCAGCTATGCTTTGAGTGTCTGTATATCCTCTTTTAATAGTGCTTTGGACATGTGTTGCTAAACTATTTTCAATCATGCTTTTTTCATGTAGTCTAGTAACCGCACTGTTTTCTCTGTTAATTGCATCACAAGCATTGCTACTGTTATTTTGTTTTGTTTTTTCTGTCATACATCTAATACCAGCTTCATCTATAGCATTAGCAATAGAGAATGTAGCGTTTAGCTCTGGTGTTAGAGATCCTTTTGTCGCTAACTCTTTAGCTACATCAGTATCTGTAGTAATTTTTTTCTTAGTGTATCCCTGTAAGTAAGTCCATTCCTCAGCAACAACACCGCTCATTTTTTTATTTAAGTGGTATTCAACCTGAGGCTTTAAGTCTTCAAGATTTTTTCTATTAGCAGCAGTTAATGATGACTTTTGAAGTCTTAATAAGTCAAAACAGTTTCTAATATTATGGAAACTTGAAGATTTATCAGTCATATCACCTAAAAGCTGTTGTGAAGATTTATATTTAACATCTTTTGTCGCTTTGATATTTCCTGCACATGAGCCTGCAGGGTAAGAACAAGTTCCTTGTTCTGCAGCATTTTGCTCAGCTTGACGTTTCTCTAAGAATCCATTTACGCTAGACTTTGATTTGTTATACATAGGAATCATAAGTGTAACACTTTGGCTAGCTAAATCAGAGTTTAAAAATGCAATTTCTTGCTGTTTTAGCTTGTCTTTATTGCTGTTATACCTTGTGTTGAATACACCTTCGTTGTAGATTTTATTTTTAATGTATTCTGTATCAATAGAATTCATGTCTTTATAAATAGGCTGATTATTTTCAATAGCATTTTTTATCTCATCATCATCTAAAGTAACTTTATCATCAGCAGATCTATTATAAGCATAAGCTCTTCTGAAGTCAGCAGAGCTGTCGCTCTTCATAAAGTTTAAAGTTTCTTTATTTAGATTTCCGTTTTCATCTGTTTCTGGGAAATGAATAACTGGCTGTATTTGTAAAGCATTTTTGCTATTTGCTATATATGCAATTGATTTAAACGCGCTAGCACCATCAAATGTTTTATTTTCTAAGATAGTTTTTAGATTAGCTTGTTCATTTGCTGGTAAAGACATAATTTCTGCAGGAGTAAATCCTTGAATATTAGTATCTCCGCATAAATCATTATACATGTTTGTTACAAGTTTTACTTGCTCATTTGGTATTTCTGCATATACCATAGAGTCAATAATGCCTTGCATTTCTTTTAAATCTTGAGATGTAACAAGTTCATTCATTGCTGCTTGCAATGAGTTTCTCATTTTATTTGCTACATATAAAATTACAACTTGAGGGAAGAATCCGCTAAAGTTTAATTTATTAAATTCACCATCGATAACTCCAATAAGTTCATCGCCATTAGAATTTACAGTTCCACCAACCATTTCTTTAGCTGCATCAGCATAAGTAAAAGATTTAAGACCTAAGCTCTCTATAGCATTTTTTATAGTAGCATCCGAATAGCCTAATCGGCTATCACTACATGGCTTAAGAGGAGGTGTTCCACATTCATATTTATCACCAGTAAAAGTAGGTTGGCTACCTTGTCCATAAGTTGGAATATTATTAAATTTATAACCAAATTCAGGTCCAACTGAACCACCAAGTGTTACAATTATAAATAATGCAAACCAGCAACCAACATACTTAATTTTCCATAAGCTAGGAGAGAAAATTAGCACAAGTAAACCAATCATTGAAAAGATTGTTGCTAGATATGATAAAAATCCCATTGCAGAGTTTGTACCCCTTAGTCCAGCAAATGCTTCAAATAGAAGGTGTTGCTGAACAAAAGAATACATAATAATAAGTGCTTCGGTAGGGCTTGACCCAATAATATCAGGTAAATTCATAATATTTTCCTTTGTTTTAGTTATAATTAACTATTTATTTACTTTTGCCGTAAATTTCGATAAGTTCTTTATACTCTTTTTCAGTTTTATCCCTAAGAGCTTTTAGAGTTTCAAGCTGTTTTGCACGCTTCTCTTTTTCAGCATTTAAGAATAATCTCTTATCTTCTGAAAGTTTCATTTGATCAGCATACTCAGTACAATCTTCAAATGGAAGATTCTTTCTGCCATCTCTTGCGGCAAGCTTTTCAACATTATTCATGTTGCTTCCATTATTTGTTTTTTGCATACAGTATGATGTTAATTTTTGAACATCTGTTGCAATAGCATTATCAGATTGGAAGTCAATTGCTTTAACTATTAAATCTGTAGCTTCATATGCAGCATCTTGAGCTAAGAAGTTTAGATAGCTAGAGTATAGAGCTTTATTATTGTATGCTTTTTGGTATGCATGGTATAAAGTAAAGTTAACTCTGTCAGCAATAACACATTGAGTGATATTATCTGTTAAGTCATCCATACTTGTAGATTTTATATTAAACACAGCATCTGGGTTTTGATGAGCTTTAACCCATTTGTAGTTACCGTCTTCATCCATGTTAACTTTAACCCAGCAAGTATTACCTAGTTCAAGCATTTCTTTTACAGCACCAGACTTGAAGTCTGTTTCTGAAGAAGGAATGCTAGATCCTGGTCCATCTTGAGGTCCAATTGCAAATGTATCACCGCCTTCATCTGTTCTGAATGTTGAGTACTTCAGATTAGATACTTCTTTGAACTGATCTTCAATAGCTGAAACACTATCAGGCTTTCTTTGTCTCTTAGAGTCATTGTCTGTAAATACATCTCTACTACCGTATTCATTTACTACAAGAGTTTTATATTGGTTAAATAGTGAGATGATTAAGTCTTCATTGTCAGAACCTTCAAGGTTTTTATTTCTTGTAGACTTTTTAATGTCTTTATAAACATCAATAATAAAGTTTCTAGCCGTTGTTTTTGATCTATCATAAGCCTCTGATGGAGTCATTTCTGATGAAGGGGGAACCGCAGCATTACTTTTATCTTTACTTGATGTAAATTTCATGTTTGGGATAAACATAGCAAGCATCCTACCTTTCGATGGAACTCTACCTTGTGGTTGGTTTTCACCCCAGTCTGGGTCTGGAATTTTATTACCATCTGCGTCTGTTTTATATGGGTGTGGATCAGAATAATCTGCAGCAGGGCCACCATAATCAGCACCTGTAGCACCCATTGCTTCAGATAAAACTCTATCTAAAGATTCACCCATAGGAGCCCAGTTTGTGAATGAGTTTTTAGCATCTTCAATTGACTTTTGTAGTCCTGTAGGGTCAGAACAATAAGCATGAGCTGTTCTTCCATCTCTTTCTCCATCGCCAATTTCTTCAACACATTTTTGGTAGTTAGCGGCTTTAATTTCATTAGCTCTATCCATAACTTTGTTCATATCACAGTTTGCTTGAGTGAATTCAGCTGTAAAGTTTTGCATAGCCTTTAGACCATCCATAACTGTTGAAACAAGAGGAGTAGCATAAATTTGTGCTAAAGCTTCTGTTGCTAAGTTTGTTAAAATATATTGTGGTAGGTATTCTAAAATGTCACCTGCATCAAATTGGAATAAAGCTTCTAAACCTAAGTCTAAACCATCACAGCCTAAGCTAATACCGCCCTGTAAACCAAGCTTAGCATCCATAACTGTAACAGTTTCACCACCTGAAGTATTAATGTATTTACTGTCAAAGTCATAGCTATATCCATAACTAGCTCTTGCATCAATACTGATACCAGTACCACCTGTTCTTGTATAGTCATAATCAGAGTCAAATCCATCTGGTACAGATGGTACAAATGGTTGATTATAACGTGTAGTGTTTGGTACACCATTGTCATAAATATCTAATACAGGGTTTTCAACAGTTTGTGCATTTGCAATGTTTACAGATGCTATAACTGCCAATACAGCAGCAATAGCCGCTTTTGTAGGCTTATTAAAAGCTTTAACTAAATTTATCATAGAACTTCTCCCAAACTTGTTCTAGTTTATAATTAATTATAATATAGTGTTTGAATTTTTACCTGACAATGGCAAATAGACCTACACACTATTAATATCATTATAAATAATAATACTTTTTACTTCAAATTTCAACTTTATAATCTAAGGAATCAGGTATTTATATTCAGACTGTGGCTTTTTTATCAAACTTTAGAGAATTCTTAGATTGTAGATAAAAAAACACCCTCTGTTTAAGAGGGTGTTTATATATATAATTAAATACTAGTGTGAAGATAGTTTTTTAATGATATTTACAATGTTTAAAGCACTTAGTTGTAAATTATCAGATACTACCCACATGTTAACAGTATTTGGGTTTGAAATATCGTTTCTGATTCTTGAAACATAAATATGGCTTGTTTCAGCGCTGCCATATGGAGTTGAAAACTCATCATTTGCAGGGTTATCTAAAACTCTAACATTATCTGCTAGTTCTAAAATTTGTCTAACTTTACTTGAATCAATAAAGTTATCAAATTCAATACTTACAGCTTGTGCATAACCAATAAATGTTGGCATTTGTACACAAGTTGTTGTAATAGGGAACTGCTTATGCATTAAAATTTGAGTTTGAGTAGAAACCTGAACTTCTTCTCTAGAGTGCTCACCAATAAACTCAGATGTTGCAGGAATACAGTTAAAACCAATTTGAGTAGCAAAAGTAGAAATTTCCATGTGGTCTTGGCCACTTAGTAGTGCAGTTGATTGTTCAAATAGCTCACCAATAGCACCTTTACCACGACCAGAAACAGACTGGTATGTTGAGGTAACAACTCTTTTAACACCTGCTGATTTATCAAGTGGTGCTAAAACACTTACTAGTTGTTGAACTAGTGGGTTTGGCGTTACGATAACTTTTTTAGAACCATCTGCATCATTTAAGTTTGTGTTGTAAAGAACTAATGGAGTTTTTTCGTCAATTAAAGTACCACTCGCATCAATAATTTGAGCATTTGATTTTACAGCCATTTCTGCAATATCAGTAATGTATTGAGTTGGTACTGCTAAAACAACAATATCAACATCATCAAAACAACCTTCGCTGATTTGATTTATGCCAACACTTTTATCACCAAAATGTACAGTTTCAGCCATGCTGTTTTCTGTAGCAAAAGCTGATATTTCAATGTTATCTCTAGCTAAAGATGATAGTTGATCAATAACATCTTGGCCTAAATTACCAGTAGCTCCAACAATAGCAATATGCATAACTTATCTACCCCTTAAATTAGATTTTAATTTCTTTATATTCGATTTTTTCAATTTCAAAAGTTCTTTTACCGCCTGGTGTTGTAACAGTTGCTTCATCACCTTCGTATTTACCAATGAAAGCTCTTGCAATTGGTGAAGATACTGAAATAAGGTTTTTATCAATGTCTGCTTCGTCTTGACCAACAATTGAGTAAGTCTTTTCTTCATCTGTATCAACATCAACAACTTCTACAGTTGCACCAAATACAACTTTAGTTTCGTTGATTTTTAGAGGATCAACTACGCTAGCTGTTGAAATTTTAGCTTCAAGTTCTTGAATTCTACCTTCAATAAAGCTTTGCTTTTCTTTTGCAGAGTGGTACTCAGCGTTTTCTGATAAGTCACCGTGTGATCTTGCTTCAGCAATAGCTTCAATAATATTAGGTCTTTCAACTTGTTTCATGTGCTCTAGTTCAGTTTTTAGCTTTTCTAAACCATACACTGTAATGTAAATTCTTTCCATAATTTTAACCCTTTGTAATGTGGATTTATAACCATTTTATAGTAAAAAATAAAAACCTGATTTTCTGATTTCAGGCTAATACTCATTTAGTTTTATATATGTTTTTTAATACTTATTAAAGCATTATATCAAAAATACACTAATATGCAAGGTTTTTCGTACTAGCTAATATAACGAAAATAATCAAAGTTTGACAAAAAGCATTTAAATATATTATTATTTGCCTAACTTTTACACTTTTGTTGAAAACTTTTAGGAGTTTTATATGTCTAGCGTAGTATCTAGATTTGCCAATTCGTTTGCTCCAGACTTATGGTCTCGATCAAAATTTAGTATC
>PTJW01000045.1 GCA_002937495.1 Pseudomonadota bacterium
ATTAAAAGAAAATGTTGAAGACTTAGTAGATAGGTCTAGTAAGGGAGAGAGTAATCCAACAGTGCTAGATCATGGTAAAGCAGACATTAAAAAATTAAAAAACTGTGATTATGATTCTCAAAATATCCACTGGACAGGTTCAGAGTGGAAATGTCAAGATGTTGATTTACTTTCAGATTGTATTGCTGCAGCTGATGAATACCGTGTAGACAAAGGTGATGGAAGCTACTCTTGCCAAAAATATGCTAAAAATAGTACTGTTGATTACTATTGGGATTTTACAGGGTACTCAGTACAGTGTAACTCATCAACAGGTAAGCATACAAATATCTATGGTTGCTTCTATAAAAATAAACAAAATAAAGCAATTCAAGTTGATTTATCTCATTGTTCAGGTAAATCTAAAAAAGCAGTTTCAGTAAAAACATGTACATCTACATGGGTAACAAGTGAATGGGGTGCGTGTAGTAAAGCATGTGGAGGAGGAGTTCAAAGCCGTACAGTAACATGTCCAGCTGGTAAAGTTTGCTTATCAGCAAAGCCTGTAGTACAGCAAGCATGTAATACACATGTATGTACTACAAGTTGGAAAGTAAGCTCTTGGAGTCGTTGTAGTAAAACATGTGGCGGAGGAACACAAAGCCGAACAGTAACATGTCCAAATGGATTTGTATGTTCAGGTAATAAGCCATCAACATCTCAAGTATGTAATACACAGTCATGTACTATATGTAAATATGATGGTAGTAATTATATTGAAGAAGAGTATGCTAGAGACTATTATAATGGTACAGTTGCTAAATGGGGTGGCAAAACTATACAAGTTATAGGTCCAGCAGATCCATACAAGCCTCTTCCAGCAGGTTATAAAAAGGGGGCGTTGAAAAAATCTAATACAACAAGTAAGTATGGAATTTACAGATATGAAATATGTAAAATAAATTAAATTACATAAAAAGCGTCACTATCAACCCGTTAGGGAAATAGTGACGCTTTTTTTATAGCTATTGTCCAAGAGGATTTATATGTCCAGGTAATAAGCCATCAATAAATCAAGCATGTAATACTCAGTTATGTGTTGAATGTAGATATGATAGAAATAATAGAGTGAGATATGATGATAGACCAGAAGAAATATCATATTGGTGGGATGGTAAAGTTATAGGATATATCGGTTTAAATGATTCTCAATATGATTATTACGAACAGATAATTCAAAGTAGAAATGAAGTTTGTGGTAATTATATTTATAAAGGTGGTTCTTTTAAATCTTCTACATCTTCATACTCATATTATAAAATATGTAGAACCTCAAGATAAAGCTTAAGTAAATAAGGTTTTTATTGATGATAATCAAAAATATTGACATATATTTATGGTTTGTTCTATACTATTAATAAGTGTATAATAAATTAGGAGTGTGTGTTATGAGAAAAGTAATATATATATTTGCAATTTCATTATTACTAATAACAAATGCAAAAGCAAATGATATAAGTTCTTCAAGAGAAGGAATATCAAATTCGTTAACAAATGTAGTAAGAGATTTAAAGCTACTCTTTAAAGATATGGATTTATCTTTAAAGAGTAATGTTGAAGAAACTAAAATATTAAAAGAAAATGTTGAAGACTTAGTAGATAGGTCTAGTAAGGGAGAGAGTAATCCAACAGTGCTAGATCATGGTAGGTCAACTGTAAAAAAACTAAAAAACTGTAATTATGATTCTCAAAATATCCACTGGACAGGTTCAGAGTGGAAATGTCAAGATATAAATATTATGTCAGATTGTGTAGCAGCAAGCGATGAATATAGAATATCTAAAGGTGATGGAAGCTATTCTTGTCAAAAGTCTGCTAAAAATAGCAGAGTAAATTATTATTGGGATTTTTCAGGTTACTCAGTACAGTGTAGCTCATCAACAGGTAAGCATACAAATATCTATGGTTGCTTCTATAAAAATAAACAAAATAAAGAAATTCAGGTAGATGTATCACACTGTAGAGGTAAATCTAAAAATGCAGTTTCAGTAAAAACATGTACATCTGCATGGTCAACAAGTGCATGGGGTGCGTGTAGTAAAAGCTGTGGAAGTGGAACACAAATCCGTACAGTAACATGTCCAGCTGGTAAAGTTTGCTTATCAACAAAGCCAGTAGTACAGCAAGCATGTAATACACATGTATGTACTACAAGTTGGAAAGTAAGCTCTTGGAATCGTTGTAGTAAAACATGTGGAGGAGGAACACAAAGCCGAACAGTATCATGTCCAAGAGGATTTGTATGTCCAGGTAATAAGCCATCAAAATCTCAAGTTTGTAATACTCAAGTATGTTCTATTAATCCTACATATTCATGCCCATCAGGCTATTCAAGAAGTGGCAATAGCTGTATTAAAAGTGTAAATGAGTGTAAATACTCTCCTAGAACAGTTACTAATAGAAAAGGTAAATATGAGTGGGTAGAATCTGAAGATAATGAATCAGGCGCTACTTGGGATGAGCACTCTTGGAATGGAAGGTATCCTAACCCTCTTAGAGACTATTACAGGGGTAAGTATATGAAATCATTTAATGGTTCGATGGTTTCAAGATATATTTATCAAATTTGTAGAAGAGCTACAGATGTTAAAGCGTTAGTAGCTACATGCCCAAGTGGTTATAGATATAACTCATCAACTAAGAAGTGCTTAAAATAAAAAAGGAAGCTCTCATAACTGAGAGCTTTTTTTAATTAATTAGATATTACTTTTATTCAGTTTTATCTTCTTGCTTGTCGTCTTCTTTAAGACCTTTTTTAAATGATGCAACACCTTTACCTAAGTCTGACATTACTTTTGGTAATTTACCAGCACCAAATAAAATTAAAACTAAAACTAAAATTAAAGCTAATTCTGTAAATCCGATAGGCATTGTTTTAATCCTTTTTGTTAATTATTTTTCTAGTTTACTATTTTTATTAAGCTTTAGCAATAAAATAGTTATTTCGTACATTACTGTTAGTGGGATGATTAAAGCAATTTGGCTAATTAAGTCTGGTGGAGTTAATAATGCTGAAACAACCGCCATTAAAATAATGGCATACTTTCTGCCGTTAATTAAAGTTTTAACTGTAATTAAACCAGCCTTTGCTAATACAAGTAAAATAATAGGTAGCTGAAATGCTAAACCAAAAGCTAACATTAACTGTAATGAAAAATTAAAATATTCTGAAATTTTGGCCTGTAATGCAATATCAATATTACTATTAGAAAAACTTAAGAAAAACTCCCATGCTTTAGGCATCAAATAAATATAAACAAAGCTAATACCTGCATAAAATAAAATAACAGAAAATGTAAAAGTAGGGATTACAAACCTTTTTTCTGTTTTATAAAGACCTGGTGCAATAAATAAGTAAACCTGAATTAATGCAAATGGAATAGTAATAAATAAAGCCGCCCAAAAAGCTAGTTTTAAATAAACAAAAAATGCTTCAGCTAAATGTGTAAAAATAAAATGTTGGTTATCTTCAAAAATGTTTAACAGAGGTTGAGCTAAAATATTAAAAAGTTGTTCTTTAAAAATATAAGCAACAATAAATGAAACAGTAAAAACAGCTAGTATTTTTACAATTCTAGATTTAAGCTCGCCAAAGTGCTGAGCAAATGACATTTCAGGTAAATTATTTATCATCTTTTTTATCCTTCTTTAATTCTACCATTTGTTCATCTTTTTTAATTTTACCGGCTTGCAGTAAGTCTTCTTCAATTTCTTTAACTTCGTCCTTAAATTCATCAAGTTCAGATAGAAATTCGTTTTTTAAAGTTAAAAACTTTTTAACTGCTTTTTTTGTATTATTAATAAGATTTGGTAAATCTTGTGGCTTTAAAAATAAAATAGCAAGAATAATAATTAGAGCTATTTCGCCAAATGATAAGTTAAACATTTAAATATATCCTGAATTTTCGTTAAATTTTGCTTATATATCTATAAAATTATCACTTTTTTAAGAAAAACTCAATTTTTTTAGATTATGCGTGTTGAATTGTTTATTTTTTAGTTTTATAATGAACATTAACCCCATAAAATTAAGTTAGAACACTGTGTTTTTAATTAATTTTATATAACTGTTACTTTTCTTAAAAAATCTGTAGGTATGTTATGTCTCAAGAAATTAAATTTCGCAAGTTAGAAGTTAAAGATGTTGATGCAAGCTTTCATTTGCAAGAAGTTGTTTCAGCAAATTTAGATGATGATAAGAAACTTTTCATCTTGCCTAAAACAAAAAAACAAATGGAAGGATATATTCAAAAAGAAGGCATGGCCTTTGGCTGTTTTATTGGTGATACTTTAGTATCGCATATTTACTTTGCTTTCTTGGATGAAGATGGTTCGGTAAGTACACAAATTGACTGGCTTGATAAAAATCCAGGCTTTTTAGAAGCTCGTAGAAATACAGCAATGCCAAAAGCAGCTGAAACTCACCCTTTATGGCGTGGACATGGCTTTATGTCGCAACTACTTGATTATGCTTTTGCTGAAATTCAAAAGTATGGACGAGATGAGCTGATTACTGATATTGCTTTCTTTAATGAAGATAGTATCTCGGTTTTCATGAAGAAAAACTTCCGCATGGTTGCGGTAGATCATCCAGAAGATGACATTGAGCTTGGTATTTTTTACCGCGATATGAACTATAAAAAAGTAACTAAAGTTGTTACAGATCACCTTGAAATTATCAATATGTTTGATTATGACGGTGTATCTGAAGCAATTGAAAATGGTTACTACCCTACATTTATGACAAAAAATAAAGAGTATAAGCTGATGAGTTCGGCGACTATCTCTGAAAAACGCGGAACATCTGCAAAAAAACTTAAGTCATTATCTGTAGCGTAAATCGTAAATATAAAAGGCCCCATATGGGGCTCTTTTTTTATTTAGTATTTTAAATTATGCTAGTGTTTGTGTATAGTTATCTTATACTATAATTTTCTATAAATAGAAGTTAATATGCAGTAATTAGCCAAAGTGTTGCAATCAAGATACTACCCTTGTAGTATAATTAATAGGTACTACTAGTGCTGTTGAGTTAAGGTTTTATCTATTAGTAATATTGTAAAAGTTAAGGAATATACCAATGTTTCTTGATTTTCGTTAAGACCCTGCTAGTTGTTGCTAGTTGGGTCTTTGTTTTTTCTTGTCTATACATAAAAATAAACCTTTGACTTATTTTAAGTGAATATGATAAAATTTGCCTAATAGTCATCATTATTTAGACTTTACAAAATATTTAAGGAATTAATATGAAATTACTAAAAAAATCTTTATTAATTTTAGCGGCTTTAGTTGCTAGTATTAGTGCTCAAGCAAGTGTGTACCAAGTAAATGGCTTAAAGCTTGAGTTTAAAAGATTCAACTCTCAAAAAATCAGAAGTTATGCTGTTGATGTTGCAACAAAAAGAGGTTTTGAAAAACTTCTAAAAAGTATTGTACCTGCACAATACAATGTTAAAGAAATTATCGAATCTGTAGATTTAAAGAAAACAGAGGTTGTTGAAAAGCTAAATATTGTTAAAGAGGTTAACAAAAAAGGCTTATACCAGGCTGAAATTGATATTCTTTATTCAGCAGAAAAAATTAAGAAAATTTTACAAGCTAAAAGAATTCCGTATACTCAAGAAACTATGGGTAAAGTTTTACTTTTACCAATTGAAAAAAGCCTAGAAACAGGCAAACTAGTTTTATTCGAAGAATCAAATAAGTTAAAAGATGAGATTGTTAAAAGCTTAAGCAATAGTTTACTTATTGAGCCTATTGTTGCAAAAGGTGATTTAAAAGAAATTACAACATATAATCCTCAAAATATTTTAGATGATAATAACAAAGATAATGTTTTAGAGCTTGCTACAAAATATGAAGCAAACAAAGCTATTGTTATTTTATTAGAAAAAAATAACTTTGATGGTAACGATATGTATCAAACAATAATTAAGTATATTAACTTTGATAATATGCAAGATGAATCTACAGTTATTATGGCGCCAAATATTGAGAAGGCTGCTAAAAATATTGCTTTAAAAATTAAAAATACATGGAAAACAAATAACTTACTAGAGTTCAATAAACCAAAAAGATTTATCGCAATGATTAATACAAATAATTCATTAGATGAACTATATGAAACTATTAATCATCTGAAAACATTAAGAATTGTATCAGATGTTAATATTAAACAGCTAACAACAACAGCTGCATTTATACAAACAGACTTTTACGGTACACCACAAGAATTTTTAAATAAAGCTAAGCAAAAACGTTTAAATATTTTCCAGGCTGAAAATGGCCAGTGGACTATTGAAAGGGTTCTTGATTAATGCAACAGTTATTACTAGATGTTAAGCTAACAAAACAAGATAAATTCGCAGCTGAAGACTTTCTACCATTATCAAGTAGTTTTCAAGCGCATCAGGTTGTTTTGTCTTCTGTTGCTAATAGCTTATCAGGTTGTTTAATTATTGGACCAACAGGTGTTGGTAAAACTCATTTATTAAATGTTGCAAAGCAGTACTTGTCGGTTAATGTAAGTGATTATGAGTTACTAATGCTTGATGATATTACTCAATTAGACTATGTGGATGAAAAAATAAAGTATTTACTAATTGATAATATTAAACAAGTAACTAAAGAGCATCAAGAGCTATTATTCCATTGGTTTAACCATTTAAAATCAGCAAATGGTAAATTAATTTTAGTAGCTGAAAAGTCTTTAGATGAATTAGTTGAGTTAAAAGATTTAAAATCTAGATTATTAACTCTACAGCAGGCAATTATTAATTATCCTAGTGAAAAAGACCTTGAAATTTTCATTTTAAAACAAGCGTTCGATAGACAAATTGAAATTGCTGATGATGTTTTAAATTACATGCTTTTAAGAATTGAAAGAAACTTCAATAAAGCAGAAAAACTAATTGATAAAATTGATGAGGAATCATTAAGGGAAAAAAGAAAAATAACAATTCCATTTATTAAAGAATATTTAAACTAAAAAAGGGTATGAATAGGCGTATGTATCAGCAACTGAAATTTTTAAATAGTGATGTGATTGCCAGTGAAAAAGGCAAATTTGCAGTTATAGACTTAGGTTCTAATAGCTTAAGATTAGTTATTTTTGATAATATTGAAAAGTATCCTCATCAGTTTATTTCAGAAAGATATAGAGCAAAACTAGCTGAGGGTAAAGCACCGTCAGACGACTTTGTATTAAGTGAAGAAAAAGTTGATAACCTAATTAAAACATTAAAGTGGTTTGACTGGGTTTGTAAAGAGCAACAAGTAACAACAGCAGTTGTTGTTGCTACTTCAGCTATTAGAGAAGCTAAAAATAGTAAAGATATTGTTGAAAGGATAGAAGACGAACTTAATATTATTATTAATGTTATTGATGGTCAAACAGAAGCAAAGCTTTCAGCAATTGGTGCTTTAAATAGTATTAAAGATGCAGATGGCTTAGTTCTTGATTTAGGTGGTGGTAGTTTAGAAATTTACTGTACTAAAACAAAAAATCAACTTTCGTTGCCTTTAGGTATTTTAAGTTTACGAGCTATTACAAATGATGATCCTGAAAAAGCAGTTGAATTATTAAAAGAAAAATTATCAGAATATGACTGGATTAAAAACTCAGAAGGTTTAGATATTATTGCAAATGGTGGTGGTATGCGTTCTATTGCT
>PTJW01000046.1 GCA_002937495.1 Pseudomonadota bacterium
TCGCAGACCAACTAGCTGTAGATGGCATAAATAAAATTTAAATATAAAAGAACCACCCGATTGGGTGGCTTTTTTATTTATCGTCTAATTTTTATAGTCTTATTTCATTTAAGGTTTTTTTATTATGGCTGTTTTAACATTAATGGTCCTTTATAATAAATAGAATTTCCATTAGTTGCTAAGTATCTTACTTTACCATTATCAGGATCTTCTACTCCATCTACATAAACATCAAAGGCTCTAACTAACGAATTATCTACACTTGGTACCTGCACCCAATAATAACATGGAGATGTTGAGCATACTATATAACTTGATGTTCCTAAATCACTTTCTAATTTACGAGATCCTATTCTTGCCCCATCTATTGTATATTTAAGCCAAACTTTGTGTACTGCACTGCCTGAATCTAGCTCATAAGGTAAATAAGGGCCATTCCAACCAGTTAGACCTGGGTCTTCTATTAAATCATTTGAAACCATATTATTAGTGTTATAAACAGATAAATCTTCACCTGTATCTAGCATAAACTGTTCTACTGCTTTTTCATATTCATTTATATCTACTAATACTCTAACAACTTTACTTTGTTGAATTGCTGAATATAACGCTGCGCCTGAAATAACAGATAACGCTCCAAATATTGCTAAAGCTATTCTAGCATCTAAACCAAACATTGCACCTTTTTTCATAAGCTATAACTTTCTATTTATTTTATAGTAAATAGTATCATTAACCCAGCGTCTAATATTACCAGTTTGATAAGAACTAGAGCCATCAACATATTCATCAATTGCTTTTACTAAAGATGTTGGAATATTTTGTAAAGAAATATATAAAACACATGGTTCGTTTGCTACGCAATTTTCTGGTGATACTGGAGTTGTAGCATCATAGCCCCAATCTGTATCTTTCCAAACATTAAAATAATAACGCTGCTCACCTACTAAAAAGTAATTACTTGCACCACCTGATGAAATATTATCCCATGCAATATAAGGCCCTTTCCAGCCTGGTACTGACGAGCTAATTAATTCTGATAAGTCTAATTGAGTTGTGCTTGTTGAAAATAAAGGCATATCTTGGCCTGTATCTAATCGATAAGCCTCAAATGCCTTGTTTAGTTCTTCTAATTGAGCAACATAACCAACAACTTGGCTTTGTTGAATTGCTGAATATAAAGCAGCTCCTGAAATAACAGACAATGCTCCAAATATTGCTAAAGCTATTCGGGCGTCAAGTCCAAACATCGCGCCTTTTTTTATAATCATTTCTTACCCTCCTTATTGTTGTTATTAGGTAATTAAATATATTTTTTATTATAACTTAGATGCTACATTTTCAATTAATCTTGCAATATTTAAATGAGCGAATGCATCTACTGTTAGCTTTTGCATTCTTACTGCCTGCATGTAGTTTGTATCTTGTGTTACATAACCAACTAATGGAGTATCAATTTGCAAGAATCTATCTGTAGCTATTTTTAGTTTTTCATAAGTTCTTAATGCATCAACTTCTGAAGTTGCTTGGTTAATAATAATTTTACAGTTTGTAATATCATGTCTTAATTTAAGCATTTTAATAACCGCATAAGCATCTGTAATTGATGACGGGTCAGGTGTTGCAATAAGTGCTGTGTAGTCTGCAAATCTTGCAAATACTAAAATTTCATCACCAACACCAGCTGCGATATCTAATAAAATATAGTCATAATTTTGTGCAATTTCTAAAAGTTCTTTAACAACATTATGTCGCTCAATATTTGTTAAGAACGGTAAAGTATCAGAACCTGAACGACCTGGAATAATATCAAAGCCTAAAGGTGTTTTCATAATAACATCTTGTAGTTTTGCAGAACCTGCAATAACATGAGATAAATCTTTACTTGGTGTTAAACCTAATTGAACATCAACATTACCTAAGCCAAGGTCTCCATCTAAAATAAGCACCTTTTTGCCTTGCTTTGCTAAAGTTCTAGACATGTTTAATGTTAAGCTTGTTTTACCAACACCGCCTTTACCACTAGCAATAGCGATAATTTTACCTCTATTTTGTTTTAAGTTTAGTTGATTTTGCGACATTATTTATTCTCCCATGGTAGTTGGATATCTGCTAATAATTTTCTTGCTAAGCTTTTTGCATCAAGCTCTAAAATATCTTGTGGAATGTTTTGACCATCTGTTGCATAGCAAATCTCTAGTTGAGATTCAATTGCTGCATTTATGATTCCACCTAAATAGTGTGTTTCATCCATTTTCGAGAATAACACACCTGCTACTTCCAAGCCTTTAAATGCAAATGGAATATTTGCTAACTCGTGCATATTTAAGTTTGCTGGAAGTACTAGTAAAATGTATGGATCTTCTAAAGCAAATAGCATATCTTGTAATGCTTGCATTCTATCTTTAGAAAATGGGTTTAAACCTGCTGAATCAATAAAGATATAATCTTTTTTCTTTGATTGGTAGTTTGCAACCTCTTTAGCTAACTCTTGTGGAGTTTTAACCGCGCGTGACTCAACTTGTAAAGCATCAGCAAAAATTTTAATTTGCTCTTTTGCACCAATTTTAAAATTATCCATAGTAATTAAACCAACAGACCTTGATGATGCAACTTTATTTACCGAAAGCTTTGCAATTGTTGTTGTTTTACCTGCTCCTGTAGAGCCGATTAACACAATTGGGCGTTTTTGCTGTAATACTTTTGTAGGGATTTGGAAGTTAATTAGCTTACCTAAAATCATTTCTAAAGCATCTTCAGTTTCAAAACCTGAACCTTCTAAAGCTTTAATTGCATTTGAAATTTTACGAGCTACATTACCTGATACTCCATGAGTTAAAAGTTTTTCTTCAACACTTTCAGGTGCAATATATCTAGAACCAGCATTAAGATCTACATTTGCAAATGTAGACCTTAGGTCTTTTTTAGGTGCAACTTCTGCAGGTGTGAACTTTTCAACAGCTGCTGTAATTTCAACACCTTTAGTACCATCTGGTAATATAATTGTTTTACTTGAAAGCATAACAGCATCATCACCCAGATCTTTTTGGATAAGTCTAAGTCCTTCTTGCATTGATCGTGCTGTATAATGTTTTAATCTCATAATTTTTCCTTAAAAAAATATCTTAACTTAATAAGCATATGTGTAATTAACCTATATATACTTATAATATAAGACTCTCGCGCTTAATCTGATTGTACCACAGTATATATTATATAGTGAATTATTTTGCTAGTTTCTAGTATGATTTTAAAATTAATTGTGTTTTTTTAGTCACATTTTTTATTTTTTACAGTGCCTTTCTAATTTTTTTTAAATTTTTATTAAAAAAAGTCTTGACAGCACGCTCAAAAAAGGATATAACCTTAATCAAGCTTTAGGCGAGGGTGAGTAGTCCAATTGGTAGAGACAAAGGACTTAAAATCCTTCCAGTGAGGGTTCGAGTCCCTCCTCACCTACCAAAGCTTTAAACAATAGCAGCTCCGGCTGCTTTTTTTATTTTCTAAAATAAAGGACTAACTATAAATGAGCAATAAAGATTACGATTATGATTTCGACTTTGACAAGTATGACAATTTCTATGATACTTATGAAACACCTGCTGAAAATGATGAAGATGAAACACCAGCTAAAGACTGTAACGGCGAAAAACTAAAAACAGGTGATACTGTTCAGGTAAACAAAGATTTAAAAATTAAAGGCATGTCAAAAACTCTAAAACGCGGAACTACTGTAAAAGGTATTAGAACAATTGACGATGCAGAACATGTTGAATGCCGAATTGGTAAATCAACTGTAGTTTTAAAAACATGCTTCTTAAAAAAAGTATAATTTAAATTATTAATGACATGGCTTGTATACCATGTCATTTTTTATTAGCATCACCTAACATAAATCAATAGGTAGTTAGAAGGCTTTATATTATAGACATTATTTTTTTTATATGATACAGTTAAATTTAGCAAAAACTAATACAATAAGAATAATATTATATAGAAAAATATACAGCCTACAAGGTAAGTAAGGATTATAAAAAATGAGAAAATTTATGATTAAAAAACTATCTGGAACAGCTGCTCCATTTATGATTGGTATGGTGTTAACAGTTGGTTTTATTTCTACAATAACTGCCAAACAATATGCTGCAATTAATGAACAGAAGCAACAAAAATATATCGAGTCAAAAAAACAATACATTCAAAAAGTAAATAAAGATATGAAAGATCTTTTTATTGGCGATGGTGAAAATTATAAACAACGAACACTAAACTACTCAGATATTGAATATGGTACTGTTACAAATATCTTCTCTCAAGATGTACCAAACTATAAAAACACAGGATCGCAAGGCTCTAGCCAGTCTATTATTAACTTAGACGAAAGTGAATATAATAAAAACCTATATTCATCTTCTACTTCTTCTAATATTAAAACTAGAGACTTAAGTAATACAAACGCTGTACTATTTGAAGAAGATTCCATTCGTCAAGAACAAATTATGAATTCATACACATCTATGGAAAGGGCTGCTGGGCAACTTTTCCAAAGTATTGCTGCATCTAAAGACTATAAGTTCCCTTGTACTTACACTGCTACTGAAAAAGATGCATGGAACCAAGCATTTACATATACAAGAACTGACGATGCTAACGCAAAACTATCATTTAGCTTACCATGGTCAAGCTCTACTAAAAAAGTTTTACCATTAAAACTACCAGAAATACCAATTCCAACAGCTGAAATTAAGCAAGTTTATTTTGGCGATTGGCCTGCTACAAACTACATTTTAACAACAACTGGTGAAGTTTGGGCAATGGGTAGAAATAACTATGGACAGCTAGGTATTGGCCAAGGTATTAGTACACACAGTAGCATGAACACTTGGACAAAAACTAACCTAACTGGAATTGATAAACTTATTACCGAATATAATGCTAATGCATTTGCATTAACTGCAAGCGGTGAAGTGTGGGCTGTTGGTGACAATAGCTATGGCCAACTTGGCATAGGCTCTACAACAAACCAAAATACTTGGGTTAAAACTAGCCTAACTGGTATTACTGATATTAAAATTAGCACAAGGATGACTGTATTTGCCTTAAACGCTAGTGGCGAAGCTTGGGTTGCAGGGCGTAATACAACTGGTGAACTTGGACAAGGTACAAATACAAATGTTTTAGACTGGACAAAACTAAGCTTCAATAATATTAAAGATGTTACCCTAACAAACTATGGTGAAACTTCATTTATTGTAACAACAACTGGTGAAGTTTGGGGTGCAGGTGCCAATGGATGGGGTATTTTAGGACTTGGCAATAATAACAACCAAAACACTTGGGTTAAAACACCACTAACTAATGTTAAAAAAGTGTATGCTGGTGGTAATAACCATAACGCCTTTGCCCTAACAAATACAGGTAAAGTGTGGGCAACTGGCTACAATGGTTATGGCCAGTTAGGCTTAGGTTCAAACAAACATAAAAACACATGGGAAGAAACTATTTTAACTGATGTTAAAGAGATTATCTTAGGTAGAGAACTACAAACTTTTGCTTTAACAAATACCGGTGATGTTTGGGGAACTGGGGCTAATAGCAGTGGATCTTTAGGCTTAGGAGATACATCACATAGATATACATGGGAAAAAACATCTTTATCTAATATTGAGCATCTACTATCTGCTAATAGCTCAAATACATATGCATTAAATAACTTGGGTGAAGTTTTTGTTGCAGGTCGAAACTCATACGGTGAACTTGGCATTGGAAACAAATCAATTCAAGACAGCTGGATTAAGCTAGGCATAACAGATGTTAAAGAAATTGGCGTTGGTAACCTAACTGCATACTTATTAACGAACGGCGGTAAAGTTTGGTCAACAGGACGTAACAACTACGGGCAACTTGCACAAGGCAATAAAATAGACCAAAACACTTGGAAAGAAACTAGCCTAAGTAATGTTAAAGTTATGTTCCCTGGAGGAAATAAAACATCATACTCAAACAACATGGGTTTATACGCTGTAACAACAGAAAATGAACTATGGTCTGCTGGTCGTAACAACTGGGGGCAGTTAGGCGTAAGAAACCGTACTGACCAAGAAAATTGGACTAAATCAGTTGGAGACGGAGCAACTCTGCTAGGCGGAGCAGCACCTTCTTGCCCTTAATATAAAATTAAAGATAAAAGCACCCTAAAGCAGGGTGTTTTTTATTATAATTATAGCTATTTATGTTCTTAAGTATTATTTGACTTTACCTTTAAATAGCTGTATATTATTTAACATACAACAAAAAACATCTTTAATTTACAAGGACAAACATCAATGAAATACTTATTACTAGCTGCATTCACTCTATCTTTAACTGCATGTTTTAATAAAACATATGAAATTAAAGAGTTCAACTCTCACATGTTTTCAGATGACTCAAGCTTTATTTATTCTCACTTAAAATGTGAAGGCGGTGCGATGCAAACTGATCCATACAACTCAGTAGATAATGAAGTATTTAGATGTAGCGACAAAACAAATACCGTTTATTTTGAAATTGAATCAGACGGCAATAATTCTGAAGACCTAAAATCTGCAACTGTACTATGGAAAGATTGGTACAACGAGTTAGACCCTCAAGAATCTGAAACTCAAGCTAAAAGATACATTGCTGTATTTGCAAAGCTTTACGCTAAAGATCACCAAGTTAAACTTGTAGAATCATTCATTAAAAAACAAAATTCAAACTTCAAAAGCAAAACTTATGACATTACAGTTAAAGCAGACAAAAAAGATTTTTACTCTGTAAAAACTGCTACGGTTAAATTTTTATAAGATATTAAAACACAAAAAAAGCTGGCATATAGCCAGCTCTTTTTTATAAAAATAGTACAATTTTAGCCATAACAGCAAACATAGCTGTTAATACAAAAAATGCATCGTAACGATCCCAAACTCCACCGTGTCCTCCTAATAAGCCACCAGAGTCATCCATTTGCGCTGCTCTTTTACAGTAAGATTGCATAATATCTCCTGCCATTGATGCATATATAGCAATAAAGGCAATAAATATTACAAATATCATATTGTTTTCAATTGGGATATATATCTCCCAGAGTGAATAAAAAGCAACAATACCAGCTAATCCACCACCTAAAGCACCAATCCATGTTTTATTTGGACTATAACGAGGTGCTAATTTAGCAGGAAATTTCTTCGACAAGCTTTTACCTGCAAAATAAGCTCCAGAATCTGTTGCCCAAATTGTAATAGTAAGTATTGCAATAATTTCAACAAATAAGCTTGAATCTTTTAAATAAACTATTGAATATGCATAACCTATTAGCGATGATATACATATCACAGATGATTTAATTAACTTATCACCTATTCCATGGTTTTTATAAGTTCTTAACATTGCTCTTAGCATTTCTCGAGCACTTAAGACACCTATTAAAACAAGCAAGAATAAAGTTGGCAACTCACCAAGCATAAAACATGCAAAGGTAAATAAACCAATCAAGATACTAAATTTTGATCGAGACCATAAGTCTGGAGCAAACGAATTGGCAAATCTAGATACTACGCTAGACATATAAA
>PTJW01000047.1 GCA_002937495.1 Pseudomonadota bacterium
CAAGTTTTAAATGTCAAAAAATAAATTAAGTAAATTTGAGAATATAATTAATTTATGTTATAAATATATGTCTAAAATAAAAAGAGGTGTTTATATGAAATCTAATTTATATGCAGGTATTGATATTGGTTCAGGAAGTGCAAGATTAGCAATTTGTGAAGTTAATGAAAACAAAGCTAAAACAAAATACTTTGAACTATTTGGTCATTCATTAGGTAATGATAATAGAAACTTAGGTTATTTTTCAGATGACTCAATGCAAAATGCTATTGATATGTTTAAATCTATTTTAGATAAATGTGAAGTTGAAGATGTTGAAAAGGTTGAATTTTCAGCAACAGAGGCTATTAGAGCTGCAGATAATTCAAAAGAATTTTTAGAAAAAGTAAAAACAGACTTAAATATTGATATTAGAATTCTAGATGAAGAAGAAGAGGCTACTTTTGCATATTTAGGAGCAACTAAGTTATTTGATACAAACTCTAAAAATGTTTTAGTTATGGATATTGGTCGAGGTAGTGTAGAGTTTGCTTTAGGGTCTGCAAAATTAGATAAGCCAACTCATTATGAAAGTCATAAAATTGGTACAATGGTATTTAAAAATAGATTAGATGATAAGTCTAATTTAAAGACTTCATTTAATAGTATTGTTACAGATGTAGAAAATGATATTTTAAATACTTTAAAAAAATGGAATGTAAAGTTTGAACAAACAGATCAAATAATTTCATTAGGTATGAGTTTATTTACATATGGTTATTTAAATAATTATACAGAAAAAGAAATGGTTAAAGCTGAAGGTTTAGAACTAAGCTTAAATGAAGTTAAAAAATATGTAGATGAACAATTAGAATTTTTAAAACAAGGTGTTTGCAGTAAGCAGCAAGCAGGGGTTATATCTCAAGGCGATATACCAGTATTAGCAACATTAATTGGCTTAATGAATGCTACAGGATTAAACAAAGTAATGCTTGGTAGAACAAGAATCCCGCAAGGTATTGCATTACAGCTAGCAAATAAATAAAAAAAGGCATCCACTTAAGGATGCCTTTTCGATTATTTAGTTATGTTAAAATGCCATTGTTAAAACAACACCAATTGACTTTAAGAAAGATTCTATCATTTGATCATTAGTTCCAACGATTTGTGTAGAGTTATCTACTTCTTCCAGTTTATCACCAAGACGACCAGCATCAAGCGTTACAGCGGATTTAAATGCATATCGAGCACCAAGTAGCATATCTGCAAGTAAGTAAGGCCCAGCTAATGAAGTTGCAAGTCGCTCAAGATCTCTAATAGTTTTTACATCAGAGTTGTGACGAATGTTAGTAATAATATTTATACCCATAAGGTACTTCCTTAAGTAAGTAAAGAATACTAAGAAAAAACTCATAAAAAACAAGCAGTAAGAGTCACAGAAATAAATTTATTATAAAAAAATAATTACAAAATTATAGCCTTAATGTAATATCTTAAGGCTATAATTTCAGGTGTTTGGTATTATTTTTTAGATTACTATTCATCTTCTGGGTTTAGTGGTTCAACATCAACAGAGAAAATATACTTTTCTTTCATTTGCATAATTCGTTGGTATGACTCATTAATTCTACAAACTGGGATAATACCATCCTCAACCTTTTGAACAATAATATCAATAGCCTTTTCAATTCTAGAAAGATCTTTATCATGCCCGTTACCAATTAGTAGAACATCACCACCAGCATTAATAAATCTTGTTAAAATTTCTTCAAAGCTGTAGTTGTTTCTTAAAGCAAACATATCAATGTCATCACTAATAATAACACCTTTAAATCCCATTTTTTCTCGTAATAGCTCTGTTTGTGTTTTGTATGATAATGTAGCAGGGTAGTTTTCATCTAGTTGTTTATTAAATGTATGAGCAACAAGTAAGGCATCTAACTTTTTATTGTTAATTGCATGTTCAAAAGGCTTAAGTTCATACTCAACCCAAGTATCCGTTACATCAACAAAGCCCATGTGAGTGTCGCTTCTTGCAGAACCATGCCCAGGGAAGTGTTTACCTACAGAAATAATACCGTTTTCATTATGTGCTTTAATAACTTCACGACAATGACGATAAACAGTTTCAGGGTTATTACTAAATGATCTTTCTAAATCACCAATAATAGGGCAACGCCTAAAGCTTAAATCCATTACTGGAGAGAAGTTGAAGTTAATACCAACAGATTTCATTAAAATAGCAAGTTTTAAAGCAGCTAAGTATGTATGTTGTAAATTATCTCTTTCACCTAATGCAAAGTAAGATGGAATTTCAGAATCAAAACCATAACTTTTTTTAAGACGGTTAACCTTACCACCTTCAATATCAGCACCAATAAATAATGGAGTTGGTGCAAACTCTTGTAAAGTTTTTGTTAAAGTTGCTAATTGCTTAGGAGATCTAATATTTCGGTTATATGACTTTTCGTATGAGTAATAGTCAAAATAGATAACTCCACCTAAATTATGTTTTTGAATGTTTTTAACAATATCTGAGTCTTCATTTACCTTTGAATCATGGAAACCAACAAATAACATTTGGCCAATTTTATGACGCAGATGCTCTAGCTTTGTGTTAGTTTCAATATTCATAGGTATTAGCTCGCTATATTTAGGTGTTATTAAATGGTTGTTACAATACTTTATATTGCACAATAATAGGTTATAATATTTAACGGTAAATAGTCAATGCTGAAAATACAAAAAAAGGCTACAATTAAGTAGCCTTTTTGTTTTCATTAAAGGTAGTGTAATAAAGATGTCACGCCCCCATATCATCAATAAAACCTGCAAAATACAGGCAGTGGGGTTTGGCAGTTTGTAGTATTTCAGGAACTTCGCCTTTAAGTGGGCGATGCACTCCATGAACTACATGAATACCAGCAGCTAGAAACAGCTTTTGTGTTTCTTTATTAAGAATTTTAGACATACTTGTCCCTTAAGAGTAATGAATGTACTTATTTATACTTTTTTATGAAAGAAAATAAATGACATTTTGTTAGAAAAATGATATATATTAGATATTAACTAGTTAAATTAAGAGAGATATTATGATACAAAAAAGAAAAGCTTCATCAATTGTTGCCGGTAGAAAAAGAGAATCAGGCAAGAAAAAGCTAACTAAATACCATACAAAACTTGATAAAAAAATGAAAAGCTCATCACAAGCTTACCTTAAGCGTCAAGCTAAAGACATTTATGTTAAAATGGCTGTAGAGCAAGGTTTTAGAAGTAGAGCTGCTTATAAACTAGTGCATTTAAATGGTGAGTATAACCTATTAAAACCAGGCATGAGCATTGTAGATTTAGGCTGTGCGCCAGGCTCATGGTTAGAAGTTATTGAAAAAGAATTAGGCAAAAACTGTACTGTTATTGGTATGGATAAAATTGCAATTGAGCCAGTAGGTGATTACAACTTTATTCAAGGTGACTTTACAGAAGAAGAGACATTTAACCAAGTAGTAGACTTATGCCCTAAAGGTGTAGATTTGGTACTTTCAGATATGGCACCTGAAACTACAGGTCATAGAGAAACAGACCACATTAGATCAATGATGCTTGCAAATATTGCAGTTGACTTTGCATATAAAGCATTAAAACCAGGTGGTAACTTTGTGGCTAAGTTTTTCCAGGGTGGTGAAGAGCAAGAAATGAGAAATGAACTAAGAAAACATTTTGATAAAGTTCAGTTTACAAAGCCAGAATCTTCAAGAAGAGAATCAAAAGAAATGTTCATTATTTGCTTTGGTTATAAAGGCAAGAAAGATTAGTCAAATAAAAAAAATAGCTCCTTAATTAAGGAGCTATTTTTTGTTTATTTAATTTGGCTTAAAATGCCACGCTTTTTATTTGGCGTATTATCGATAAGAATTTGACGAATAGGTGCGTCAAGCGAGTTTAAAATATTATGAGTGTTGCAAATATTAATAGCAGCACTCATACTCATAGCAAATGACTGTGAGCCACTTTCACCATTAGTGATAAGCTGCTTAATGTAAAGACCCAGAACTTTTTCTTTGGTGTCTTTGTAAAGTTGCAGTGGCACATTTAATGTATGCAATGAAACATTGAAGTTTTCAATATTACGACGGATAGATTCAACCAAGTGATATTTAACACCTAATGAAACTTCTGGATTATTTGCTGTTTCAATAAATTGAGAAATATCTTGCTCAACTGTTTTTTCACTGTGTCGAATCATTTTTTGTTTTGCATAGCTAATATTAAATTTAAAATCTGAATTGTCAGAAATAAAGCTTATTTTGCTCATAGTTATATAAATGTTTATTTTGGCCTTAAATTCATGTAAAGAAATTTCTTTTACATCATGTATTCCAATAAAAAATTCATGAAATTCCTTAGCTTGTTCGATCAGTCGTTTTTTATCAGAACGGTATTTGCTTAAAGCAAGTTTTGATACTTCAGATTCACTTACAATACTTAGTTTATTTGACATAAAGAGCCTTTTATTAAGAACGGGAATATTGGTTAACAATAGAAATTTAATATATTGATTTTTTTATGAAAATGCAATAAAAAAAGGTGCTAGATAGCACCTTTTTTGTTGCATTATAGTAGTCCCATTAAGAAAAAATGGAAAATTAAGGTTTTAGAACCTACATAATTTAAGTATTAAAGCCTTTAAAGTTAATAAAAAAGCACCTTAAAAAAGATGCTTTTTGCTAGTCGATTAAATAAGTTTGTAAAACTATATATTTAAATTTTTTTCATTAAATAATTTTAGAAAACTCTCAGCATCATTAGCAATATCAGAGTAATCAAAAAAATTAAAATCACAGCATTTTTTTATCTTTTCATATGATTTATCGATATTTTGATAATCTTTTAAGTTTTGAAACTCTTGCTTTGCCTGCTTTAACAAAGCTTTACTCATTACCGAGTTATACTCTTCTTCAAGAGCGCTTGTTAAAGTTAACTCTTCCATTAGTGATTTAATATCTAAGCAAACATAAGTGCAGTCATTATTTTTACCTACATTATATGAACAATGGCCTGTTTTGATGAATTCTTCAAGATAGTTTAATAACATACGAATTTTTTCAAAATAAGCACCGCTTACATAGTCAGTAATACTTGTAGATATTGATGGATGTTGTTGATTAATATCTTTTAAACTAGCAAGGTGTTTACTAACAAAGTTAAAATCTTCATTAATTTCATTAATTGATTCGATCAATGAGTCAATATCAGAATTTGGTAAACGAAGCTCAGATAAATAAGCACTAATATGCTCAAAAAGATGATAGTAAATATTAGCTGCTAATTGATTTTTATCCACATCATTTAATTGATACCCCATAGATTCAATAAGGGATTTTTTTAGATGTACTTTAAACATAACTGCTCCGGTAAAAAAACTTTTGGTTGGTATATTATATACAACACCAAAAATGTATAAATTAAGCAAAAATAAAGGCCACTCTATTGAGTGGCCTTGCTTAACGATTGTTGAGTTTAGTTAGTCATGAAACGCATGTCGCATTCATCAATTGGTATATCCATTTGTACCAATTTTTTGACATAAAATGCAACCGCATGTGCTGTGCGGTATGCGTCTTGACCAAGTTTGTTGATGATGAACAGAGCTTCACGTTCGGTGTCGCCGGTAACTTTGCTGTTGTTGATGATTGAATGTTCAATACTGTCAAGTTTTAGCTGCTGGCTGTGCGATAGACCCAGAAGTTTTTCTAGCGCGATAACCGGAACTGGTTTAGCTTTAGCTTGGCACTTGCCGACTTTTGCTGGAACCTGTTGGATATGTACCGTGTGCTGAGATTGCTGTAGTTCATGCTTTAGCTGTGCAGACATGTTGAACAGTGAGGCGATTTCTGCAGGAGCATTCATGCTTGTTAGCTGATTCTTGTAGAAGTCGACACAGTGTTCTGTTGCGTTTTCTGATTCTAGTTGCTTAAAGATATGCTTGACTTTCATCGTCATATCTTCAGTTAGGTTGTTCGACGCCAAAAATGCATTAAGGCGAAATGATAGTTCATTAAGAGAATTATTATTGTACATAAGAAAACCTCAAGAGTTTTTTATTAAGAAAGGTATTGTTTGTTTTGCTCACTTATTCTAGTGATAAAGAGGTATAATTTCAATACAAAAAAGTAAAAAAAATACTTATTAACTGTTTTTTATTAGAAAAATATTATAAAAAAACAAAAAATCCCCAATAAATGGGGATTTTTAATTACTAAGATGGCTTAAAAAGAACCTTCTTTAATTAACTCGTTTAAATTAACAATGTCTTTAATTTCATTGCTAAGAGCGCTATGTCGACCAGAAACAGGTTCTGGATATTTTAAAGCTCTTAATGATTTTTCAATTTTATGCATACTTGCTTGAATGCACAAGGCTGAATTTTCATCTGAAATATTATCAATCTGTTTATTTGCAATAGAATGATAAACATTGTGTAAAGGTGCTGCAACAGAGTATGATTTTATGTAGCCAAAACTATGAACTCCACAAGATATATAATTCTGCAAAGCAATTTCAGCAGATGCGTAGCTTTGCTCTAGCGGTTGCTCATCAATATAAATATCAAATGAATCATTAGCTAACTTTTTACAAAGGTTATAGTTAAGCTTTGTGCTTTCTGCATAGCCGTTAGGTCGATACAGAGAGTACTGGCAAGCTGTAATAAACTGCAAACGGTTGAACTCATAATACTTAGGGTTATGCTGTTTACTACCTAACGAATTTAGGTATTTACGGCAAAGATCAATCATTAAAATTGAACTTGCCTCAGCAAAAACATTAAGTAGCTCTTGGTCGGTTTCTTCAAGCTTTAAAAACTTATTAAACTTGTGAAACTCTGTAAATAAAAGAGTAGTATCTTTTGATTTGTTGATGCAGTACGAGTGGAAATTAACAGTAAAATATTTTATCATTTGTTTTGCTAACTGCAAAACTTTTGATTTATACGCATTAGTTTTAACTTCTAGAACATTAAGGTCTAGATCTTCAGTAAGCACTTCAGCAAATTGAGTATTTGCATAAGTTGCAAAAAATAGATAGCTATTGAAGTACTGTTTAATTTGATCTGCAGTTTTATGCTGAAAATTAAACAAAGAACCAAGGTTAAAGCTATTATTGAAAACAGTTAAGACAAGTTGAGCTTGCTGTTCTGGATTTACTTCTTGCTTAATTTGATCAAGCAACTCAGTAGAGTTAAACTCAATATCCAAACAAGCTTTATTAAATTTATCCATGTTATCCATAACAGATTCCTTATTAAAAGTGTAGGGTAGAACGGAAGGCATTGTGCAGTACATATTAATAAAATATTGGTTAAACTTCAATATAAAAATGTATAAATTTATGTATATTATTGCAGTTTGCTTTATTTTTTTTGTCTTTTTTGTTAAATTGTTATAAGTAATATATAAATATAACAAATTGAGAACCTTTAATGACTACAGGACTAGATAAATTAAAAGACTTAGTAAAACACCTGCCTACAAGTGCTGGTGTTTATAAGATGAT
>PTJW01000048.1 GCA_002937495.1 Pseudomonadota bacterium
TTTATATGAATTATTAGAATTTGCTTTATAGCTGTCTGTTAATTCTAAATTTAAATCTGTTGATGTTGGTGATCTTATTCCTGCTAAGTTTGGAGATACTGCATTTGCAGTAAAAGCAAACATTACCATTAATAATATATATAAACCATTCATATTTCCACCCTTTCTTTATTTAAATAAAATAATATCATATTAATTTAAAAAAACAAACTTAAAGTTTATTTTTTATTTAGATAAAACCCCTATTAATATTATCATTAAGAACAAAAAATTTTAACTGAATTTCTTTATAATTATTTGATATAAGGCATAAAATTTTAAGTTTATATGGCTAAGGTTTTATTTAATAGCTTTTTAATTATGACCTTTAACATTTTAATTTAAGAATAAAAAAAGAAGCACTTTAGCTTCTTTTTACTCTACATTAATACCTGGTATTATTTTTTTTACTTTAATTTGTTTTTTTAATTTAATAAATTTAACCTGTAAAATAAACATTAAAATTAAGCCAGTAAAAATAGCAGCAATTGTAAAATATTCATTTAACGATAAAATATTAGCAATAAATGCAAACAAAACTAATAAAATTAATGGATAACCTAATACATTAAACACCATTTTTGTTAAGTCTTTTTTAGCCATATATAACAAAACCAAATCATTTTCAGCTAAGTCATTATACTCATACTCAACTTCAATTAATTCTGTTGGTTTAAGCATTTTAGCACACTTACCATCACAGCCTTTACATTTTTCTTTTTTAGGTTCTAATAATAAAATAAAACTAGAGCCATTATCATTAATGGCTCTAACTATACAAATTTGTTCTAAAACATTCATTAGACTTATTTACCTGCTTGTAATGGGTCTAAGAATTTAACAGAAGGATCAAGCACTAAAGTAGTATCTTTTGATGCTAGTGACTTTTTGTATGATTCTAAAGTTCTGCTTAACTCGTAAAATCTTGGATCTTTTGAGTATGCATCAGCATAAATTTTAATTGACTGCGCATCACCTTGACCTTTTAGTTTTTCAGATTTTTCTTTAGCTTCAGCTACAATAACTTTAGCTTCTTTTTCAGCTGTTGCTTTAATAACTCTAGAATCTTGAGAACCTTTAGCTCTTAGCTCTTTAGCTTCTTTGTTACGCTCAGCTTTCATATCATTGTAAACATAGTTAGCGTTTTCTTCAGGTAAGTCAGCTCTTTTAATTCTTATATCGATAATCTCAATACCGTACTCACCTTCAATTTTTGGCTTAGAAAGTTTCATAACATCACCAACCACAACTCCTCTACTACCTGAGATTAGCTCTTCTAAAGTAATTTTAGCAATAATTTCTCTAACATTAGAGTTAACTACAGAATCAATCCTGTCGTTTGCTCTTGTTCTATTATAAAGCTTTTCGTAGAACTTCTTAGCATCAACAATTCTCCACTTAGTAAAACTGTTAAGAATAATTAGCTCTTTATTTACTGTTTGCAGTTCTTCAGCTTTTGATTCTGTTTCTAAAATCCTTTTATCAAGCATAATAACTTGCTCGTAAAATGGAGTTTTAAAATGTAAACCAGGCTGGCCGTTAATTTCTTGCACTTTACCAAATGCTAAAACAACAGCTTGTTGAGTTTCTTTAATAACATATGCTGAGTTAATAAAGATAACCGCACCAATAGCTAAGATTACCAGTAATAGTACTTTTGCAAAATTCATTTTTCTTATCCTTTTATCTTTATATTATTTTTTTAATGGAAGGTATGGTAATACATTGCCACCCGCCTCTGATGACATAATTACTTTATTTGAGTTTTGTAAAACTTCTTCCATAGCTTCAATGTAAAGTCTTTTTTCTGTAATAGACTTAGCTTGACGATAAGCTTTTAGCTGCTGCTCAAATCTGCTAGCTTCACCGTTTGCTGCTGCAACTTTACTTTGTAAGTATGCTTCAGCATCTTGGATAATTTGCTCGGCTTCACCTTTAGCTTTTGGAATAATATCGTTTGCATAACCTTCAGCTTCGTTTCTCATTCTATCAGCGTCTTTTAATGCTGCTTTAACATCTAAGAAAGCTTCTTTTACTGGTGCAGGTGGCTGTACCTGTCTCCAGTTTAATGAAGTAATAATAATACCAGACTTATACTCATCTAATACTTTAGTCATTAATGCTAAAACTTCATTTTTAATTTTTGTTTTACCATCTGTTAAAGCATCATCTAATTTATGAGTACCGATAATTTCTCTAATTGCAGCTTGTGCAACATCATGAATTGTCTTTTCTGGGTTTTCTAAGTTAAATAAATAGTCTTTAGGGTTACCAACTCTCCATAGAACTTCAAAGTCTAGATCTACAATTCTTTGATCACCTGTTAGCATTAGTGATTCTGATGGAACATCTCTAATATCACCTGAAGTATTAGAACGTCTTGCAAATCTTGAGAATGAGCCTACTGTTCTATAACCAATTTCAGTTGCGTTATCTAGTTGAGTATTAACTTTAACAACTGATTCAATTGGGCTAGGTAAGTGGTAATTTAAACCTGGTTGAGTTGTTTGAATATATTTACCAAACCTTGTAACAACTCCTTCTTCACCTGGTGATATTTTATAAATACCACTAGCAAGCCATAAAGCAGTACCAGCAACAATTAAAAAACCAATAATTTTATTAGGAGAACCAAACTCGATATCTCCACCATTAAAGTTATTGAAGTTGTTGTTTGAACCACCTCTGTTATTTAACTTTTCAGACTCTTTTTTAAAATCTAAAATAGTTTCTTTAATAATTTTTTCCGTTTTTTCAGCAGTTTTTTTGCTTTTATCTTCACCCCATGGGCCAGAGAAAATATTTGTCAGACTAGACATTTATTATCCTTTCTTATTTTTATAAAATACTTTGATATTTTTTTGATAATATTATTTTAAAACATCTGCTATTTTTAGTCAATAACAACTTTAATACCTGCTTGTTTAATATCTTCTAAACTTGCAAGTAGGTTTTCTGTTATTAATTTAAATTCGCAAAAATCTTGTAAAGATTGGCCCTCATCACAAGCCTTTCTAATATTTATGTTTAGTGGTATATCTCCTAAAAACGGACTATTAGTTTCATCTGCAAAGTTTGCTAAGCTATCTGCACCAAAAACATGCTCTTTTGAACCACATGATGAACAAATATGATAACTCATATTTTCAACCATACCAGCTACTGGCACATTTAGTTTATTAAACATATCAAATGCTTTTTTAGCATCTAACATTGCCACATCTTGCGGAGTTGAAACAATTACAGCTCCATTTGGTTTCACAAGTTTTGACATTGTCATTACAACATCACCTGTGCCTGGTGGTAAGTCAACTACTAAAGTATCAATACCTTCCCAGTTTGTTTGCTCTACCATTTGTTTTAAAGCACCTGCTACCATTGGACCTCTCCAAGCTAAAGCTTGAGAATCTTTAATTAATGAGCCAATAGAAACACATCTAACACCGTAATTTTCAACAGTTGGTAAAATATCTTCTTTACCATTATCGTGTACTGTGCCATTTTTTAAATTAAACATTAAGTCTTGTGAAGGGCCGTAAATATCTGCATCTAAAAGACCTACTTTATATCCTCTTTTTGCTAGATTTACTGCAATTCCTGCACTAACTGTAGACTTACCAACACCGCCCTTTCCTGAGCCAACGAAGATAACTTTACTAAAATTGTTCATAAAAATTCTTTCGATATATAATTATAGTTATTGATTTTTATACTATTTATGTGTCATAATTATAAACTAGATGATTATACAATAACAAGCTTTATTTTAATTTTTATGATTAAATATTAAGCGATAGAAAGGGTTGGATATTAAAATGAAAAAAGGGGCAATGTTTGGCTTAGATGCTAGAATCACACTAACTATTTTTGCAGCGTTAGGGTTAATTGCTTTTACTAACTTTTATTTTGTATCTCGTCAAGCTACTGCTACTCAGTACTATTCTGAAGCTGATGCAGTAGGCCAAGCATTAAAAAACTTTAAGCTAGATACCAACTATCAACTATCTGTAAACACAAACCCTTATTATTATAATATTGCAGAACTTATTACTTTAACTCAAGATGCAAACAAACCTTATACAAAAAAGTATAAAGGCCCGTATTTAGATTATAAAACTACTGCTGATGACTATATAATTGAGAACCCTAATAACGGCCTACAAATCTCATTAGTTAGCAGAAGTTTAACAAACTTTGCATCAGGAAATTCAGAAAATACAAAATGTTCTGGAGATAATTGCTTTATATTTATTAAATTATACAATGTACCTACAAGCATTTATGATGAAATGGCTATAATTGGTAAAGATATAGAATACAAAAATGTTTCTACAGATTTAAGAAATGTATACTTACCATTAATGGCTGAATAAAAAACAACACAACATAAACAACACAAGGATAACCATTTTTATGAAAAAGATTTTTTCAATTCTCTTATTGTCTCTAATTAGCTTACCTAGCTTTGCACATGACTATTTAGGAAATACTAATATTTTTAGAATATTTACAGAAGATAACTTTCAACCTTTTAACTATTATAATAGCGAAGGCAAGCTAGAAGGTATTAGTGTTGATATTGCAGAAAAAATTTTAGCAGATGCCCGTTTTAAACATACAAATATTACAGAACTACCATGGGCAAGGGCATACCACACTGTAGCACTCCATAGAAACACTGGATTATTTTCAATTTACAGAATTCCAGTTCGTGAAGAATTATTTGAATGGGTAGGTCCTATTACAAGTTCAAAGTTAGTTATTATTAAAAGAAAAAGCACTATGCTAGAAAATAACTATACTGTTGCAGCAGTTAGAAATTCAGCATCATTCCAAACACTTGAAGAAAAAGGCTACGGCCCTGATAGAATTTTAAGCGTTAATGATGCACGACTAGGCTTAAATTTATTAAACAGAGGCAGAGCTGATGCTTGGGCATTAACACTAACAACAGCTAAAAGAATTATTAAAGAATCTCAACTAGACTTTAATGACTATGAAGTTCTTGAAGTTTTAAATACAAGAGATATCTATTTTGCATTAAATAAACAAACAGACCCTAAAATTAAAGAATACTTCCATAAAAAAATGAAAGAACTAAAAGAGTCTGGATTTATTGATAAACTATTAGAAAAGTATGATTATAACCCAAGTATCTATAAATAATACTTTTAAAACTTATTATTAAAATTTAAAACCCTCCTAATTAAAGGAGGGTTTTGCCTTACGACAGTTGTTAATGTAAAAACCATTACTTACTTGCTTTAAGCATCCATCTTGCTTTTTCATGTACTGATAGTCTTTCACCTAAAATACCGGCTGTTACTTCGTCTTCATCATCTTGTGCTGATGAAAGAGCATCATTTAAACTTACGATTAATGCAGTTTGGCTATCAATCATATCTTCTAACATTTCTTCTGCAGTAATACCTGCTTTTGCTTCATTTAGAGTTGTTAGTTTTAAAAATTCACTAAAGCTACCTGGTGCATATGCATCTAATGCTCTAATTCTTTCTGCAATATCATCTACTGCTGTTGCTAATTCTGTGTACTGAACTTCAAATAAGTCATGTAAAGATTTAAAGCTTGGGCCTGTTACGTTCCAGTGGTAGTTATGTGTTTTTAAATACAAAGTATATGAGTTTGCTAAAACTACTGTTAATTTATTTACTGTTGTCATATGTATTATTCCTTCCATAATATATGTTTTATTTATTAATAACCTTTAGTTTTTTGGTATATTTAGTATACACACTTAATATTTGATTTGTAAAGATTTTTTAACCTCAAGTTGCCTAAAATTTATGCACATAATAATTAATCTTTATTTTTTAATTACTTATTATTTAACTTATGATATAATAAGTAATATTTTTTTATTTTAGCTTGATTTTTATATCTTGATATGAAAATATGAGCTTCTGAACAAAATAACAAAGGCTATAAAATTTTTTATGATTAAAGAAAACTATAATTTACAAGAACTTTCGACATTTAACATCGGCGGACCTGCACAATACTATGCAGAGGTAGAAACACAACAGCAATTAATTGAAGCTGTAAAGTATGCAAAACAAAATAGTCTAAATATTACGGTTTTAGGTTCTGCAAGTAATGTAATTATTAGCGATGAAGGTATTAAAGGCTTAGTAATTCGTTTAGCAAATACAAATATTGAACAAACAGAAAACACTTTAACAGCTGGTGCTGGCCTTATTTGGGATGACTTTGTTAAATACAGTGTTAAGCTAGGCTTATATGGTATCGAAAATTTATCATTAATCCCTGGAACAGTTGGTGCTAGTGCTGTACAAAATATTGGAGCATACGGCCAAGAAGTTGCTGAAACTATTAAAACTGTTTATGCTTTAGATAAAAAAACAATGCAATTTGTTGAACTATCAAACAAAGAATGTGAGTTTGCTTACAGAAAAAGTATTTTTAACTCAACAGAAAAAGGCAGATATATTATTTATAAAATTAGCTATCAGTTAAATGACAATGGAGAATTTTCATTAGGCTATCAAGATATGGCTTATTTTAGAGATGATGTAAACTTAAGCCTAGATAAAATTAGATCTGAAATTATTAAAATTAGAACAAATAAACTTCCTGATTATAATGTTTTACCAAATGTTGGATCTTTCTTTAAAAATTTAGTATTAGAAAAATCAGAATTTACTAACTTAGTTGAAAAAGCAAAAGATATTGATGCAAAAAAAGCAGAAAAGCTAAAAAGCTTTGAAACATCAAGAGATACAGTAAAAGTACCAACAGCATTACTAATTGATTTATGCGGATTAAAAGGCTATAAAGCTGAAAATATTGGTATTTATGAAAAGCATGCTCTAATTGTTATAAATCATTCTAAAAAAGGCACATGCCAAGATGTATTAGATTTTACTAAGTTTGTACAAAACTCTATTTATGATAAACTTGGTGTTATGATTTATCCAGAACCAACAGTAATTAACTAAAATAAAAGGCTTACTTAAGCCTTTTTTGTTTGTATTTAATAAAACATTTCATATACTATATATATAGTTGATTTTTATAAGTAAATCATATAAAACACATAGATTTATGTAATTTTAATTAAGTTTTCTTATTTAGATAAGGATTACTTTTTACCATACTCACGCTTAAGCTTAAAAAGTTGTTTAAAGGTTATAAAATCTAAAGACTATTTTAAAGCTTTAGAATTGTATACTAGAAGCATCATAATTCATTATAATAAATAAAAGCTCCTAATTATTTTAAGGAGCTTTTTAGTTTTTTAATATTCAAATACTGTTTTGCAGTTTAAGTTATTCCATGTAAAGTCATTTAAGTC
>PTJW01000049.1 GCA_002937495.1 Pseudomonadota bacterium
TCATCTGACCACTCTAGTTTGCTACCTGAGCGATTTGCATCATCTTTTTTAATATAAATTTTATCAATATCTAACTTAATAGATGATGTAATACCTTCTCTATCTTTTGAAATATTAAAGTTACCCTTTAGCTTATTATATTTAGATTTAAGATCAATCATTGACATGTCTAATCTATTTTTAGAAACATTAATTTCTGATGTTAATTCTAAAGCTTTAAGGTCTAGGTATTTTTCTTTAAGTTTAAATACTGTATGGTTAAATTTAAGCTTATTTGCATCAGCAAATTTTGCACTTAATTTACCAACAAACTGTACTTTAGATAATTTGTATGGGTTATTTAATAAACCTTGTAAGTTAATATCATGATCTTGTGAGAATAGTTGAGTTTTAACTCTTAAACTATCTGGGCTCTCAATATCAACATTAATATTTACTTTTTGTTCATTACCATTATAAATACCTTTAAGTTTTGTAGTTAAAACTGTTTTGCTTTCTCTAGTAATTGTACCATAAATTTTAGTAATCTCTTTGCTTGTATCTTCTTTTTTATCTACATAGCTAACTGTACCATTCTCAACTACAATTTGGCCAAAATTAGTTAAGCCGGCTAAAGTATTTTTTAGCTTTCTTGAATAGTAGCCCGAGCTTTTAACCTTTAAAGGTTCCCAGTTATTTCTACCATCTTCATCTTTAATAAGATTAATTTTAGGTCTGTTAACAATCATTTCATCAACTGAAAGGTTTAACATTAATAAATCTGATAGTTTTTTACTTAAAATAACATGACCAACTTCAGCTAGCTTTGTATTACTAGAAACTGAATCTACAACGATATCTTCGGCGTAAATTTTAGGATTTGGCATTAGCTGAACCTGTAAGTCACCGTTAATTTTAACTCGATATCCTAGGTACTCGCCTACTAAGTTTTCAACAATACCTTTATTGTTTTGCCAGTTAACAAAAGTTGGGGCTGTAAAAACAATAATTACACATAATGCAAAAATAGAAAATAATAGCAACAATGCTAATTGTAGTTTCTTCATTAGATATTCCTTTAAGGTTATTTTGATTTATTATAATTATTTGTAAGTTTGAATAAACACACTTTAATATATGATAACTAAAACTTAAGCTTTTTTCAATAAAAAAAGTAGCCGAAGCTACTTTTTAATATATATTTTTTTTAGATTAAATAAAATTTATTTTTTAGATACTACTGCAACTCTTAGTTTTTCAATTTTTTCTTCTAAGTTTAAGCAAATAAGCTCAATGTCTTTAAGCTGCCTTGTTTTAATTTGAGTAGAATCAACTTTACTAATAGCTGTTGAAACTGCATTATCAGCACCTGTAAGCTTTTCTGTAATTTCATAAATTTGCTTAAGATACTTCATCTCATCTTCAAATGCTGATTTATCTGCAAACTGTAGAAGCTGCGATGTTTCAATTTCTCTTTGTAATTGAGTGTTCTCTTCTTTAACTTCAACTAATTCTTTTTGTTGAGTGTTAATTACAGCTTCTCTTTGAGCTAACCATGTTTCACTATCTTGAAGTTTTGTTGTAGTTGTTTGTAACTTCTCTTCAAGATAATCGATTCTCTCTTGAGCTTGCTTAGTTAAACGCTCGGCATAACCTTTTTCAGCTTCTATTAACTCATCTAACTTATCAGACTGCATAAAGTTAGGATTTTCAGTTTCTTCTAAAGCCCTAACTGCATCATTTTTAGCTGCATTTAGTAGTTTTGTAAATTTATTACCTTTAGACCACTGCGAACCGTATTTTCTAATAAAGTTAACCATTTGAATTTGTAATTCTGGTTCTAAATCAGCACATGCCGAAGCATTAGTAATTAAAATCATATCTTCTTCAAATAATTGTTTAATAGAATCTACTGCTTTATCTTTAACTTTTGCATAAACAATAACATTTGTTCTACTTGTATTTAAAAGTTTAGCAATTTTTTGCTGAGAGTAACCTAGGTGTAATAAAGCACATACTGCATAGTATAGCTGTTTTTTATTGCCTTGCTCTAAACGGTTGTTAATAATAACTCTTAAAACTTTAGCATCTTCTGTTGATACATTTCTAACAACTGTTAATAATGACTTAATGCCTTTAGCTTTAGCTGCTTGCACTCTAAGTTCACCATCAATAATAAAACCTTCTTTGTTAATAACAACAGGAAAATCTGCATTATCATCAGGCATTGCTTTTAAAAATGCATTAAATACATTTTGTTTTAGCTTAGTTCTAAATGGTAAGTTTGTAAACTTAAATTCGTTAACATCTTTCATACCAACTTCAATTTGAGGGTAAAATACATTCTCTTCATCTGAAAGAACATCCTCATATGGAAGTAGCTTAATTTCATCAATAATAGCATTTTTCATGTTGCTTTTATCATTTTTCTCGATATCTAAATCTTTAATTTTAGGGAAGATCTCTTCTGCTACTTTAACAATTTCTTCCTTAATTTCTTTACTAGAGTATTCAACAGCATTTTGTAGTAGTGTTTTAACCCTTGCATTACTTAACTTAAGTCTTTGTAGGTCTTTTACAACAGTTTCAACATCACCGTTAATAATTCTTTGTGTGTAGAAAGCATCCATTAGCTCATTCATAAGCTGGCTGGCTCTAGAGTCTGTAACACCAAAATGATAAGCAATATCTTGGAAGTTCATAATACCACCAACTTTAACATGTTGTAGTACTGCTTTCTTCTTATCATCTTTTTCTTTTTTAATAAGGTCTGTTAATACATCATCTAAGAAGCTATCTCTATTAAACCTAGCTTCAAGGTCTGGGTTTAGCTCTTGTCTTGCTTTTGTAATTTCGTCTGATAAGTACTCATTAACTGTTTCAGCATGATCAATATGTTGTACTAATAATGGTGCATTTTGCTTAAATTCAGCTTTTGCATCATCATCCATACCATCAACATAAGCTTTACGAGCTTTATACTCAGGGTTACCATTTCTAAGTTCCATAGCCTTCATTTCAATCCTAGAACCAAAGAAAGTATTAAACTTAACTTCAATTTGCTCACCGTCTTCTCTAGTAAACACAGGATTATAGTCTCTTAAACATGTTAAAAGAACTTCATAAGACTCTTGATATAGCTCATCAGCATCTAAATGATACTTTGAGCCAATTTTATAGAAAATATTTCTCTTAGACTCTAAGAAAGTTACCATATCTGAAGTTGCACCTTGGTAGCCTTCATCTGCTAGTTTTAGCTTTTCGATTTGTTTTTTTGTATATGCCACGACTAATAAGCCCCTTATTATTTTATTCTACATAAAATATCATATCAGTAAAAAAAACATCTTTCAAACAAAAACTGACATTTATTTTAAAAAAGCTGACATGTGTAGTTTAATTGCAACAAATTTACTACATTACACCTAAAAGATTTATATCTTTTTAAGTAAAAAGAAAAAAGCTAAGTACTTAATTATACTTAGCTTTATATTTAATTATTAAAAAAATTAAACTTTTTCAACAATCTCTTTTACTTTTTCTGAAACAAATCTAGAACCAGATGAAGCCTGCTCCATTCTATTTGAAATATCATTTGTTGCTTCTTTTTGCTCATTAATAGAAAATACTAGCTCTTGTGCAAATTGGTTAATTGAAACAATTTGTTTATTAATATTTTCAATTGCTTGAACACTTTGTGTACTTCCTGATTGAACTTCTTTAATTTGCCCTGCAATAGAGTCTGTTGACTCTCTTGTTTGTAGTGCTAGTTTTTTAACTTCTTCTGCTACAACAGCAAAACCTCTACCATCCTCGCCTGCTCTTGCTGCTTCAATTGATGCGTTAAGTGCAAGTAAGTTTGTTTTTTCTGCAATTGACTGAATTAGTTTTACAACATCACCAATTTCATCTGTAATTTTATTTAAGTTTGCAATAATTTGAGTACCGTTTTCAGCTTCTTGTTCTGCTAAACGAGTCATCTCACTTGTATCATCTACTTTTCTTGCGATATCTTCTAATGTTGAAGATAGCTCTGCTGCTGATGATGATATACCTGTTATATGCTCATCAATTTCAAAAATAGCATTTGATACTTCTTTTGTTCTATCTCCAACAAACTTAGCCGTTTCAAGTTGATCTTGTTCTACAACTCTTTGCTGCTCTTCTAAAGCTTTAGAACTAAGCAAACTTTCTTTGAAACTATTTAGAGCTAAATTAATTTTACCTATTTCATCTTTTCTTTCTATATCAATAACATCATTGTAATTTTCTTCCTTCATATTACTCATAATAGATGTGATTTGTTTAATTGGATTTGTAATACTGTTACTTATTAAGTAAATAATAATACTTAAAATTATAATTGCTAGTAAAGTTTCAAAAGCTGCAAATTTTAGTTCTTTATAAAATTTAGCTTCAATTTCATCTATATAAGTACCAGTACCAATAATTAGGTCAAATTCTGGAATATGAATTGAAAAAGCTATCTTTTCAACCATTTTTTCATAACCTGGTTTTTTCCAAACATAATATGTTGGACTCATATCTTTTGATTTTGCTTTTTTAATTAAAGCTTTAATTAAGTAAAAACCGTTTGGATCTTGTAAGTTATATAAGTTTTGACCAATCCTCGAACGCTTTTGAGTTTTATTTGCCATTAATACACCTTGTGTATCATAAGCAAATACATATAATGAATCTACTGCAAATCCTTCTAAAGTAGAAATGTACCTTTCTTTAGCTTCTTGCATACTAAATTTACCGCTTTTTGATTCATTAATAAGATGCTTAGCTTCACTCTCTGCCATTCTTAAAATAGTCTGGATAGTTTGAATTTTTTCATCTGTAAGTTTCTGCTTAGATTCAAGTAAAGAAACAGCTGTAACAATTATAATACTAACAACAGCTGCTACTAAAATTAAAGCTAGCTTAAATTTTAGATTAATATTACTAAATTTCATATTTTTAAGTCCTTTTATTTTTATTTTGCATTGATTAATAATATTTAATAACCATTTTTATATAGTATAATAAAATAATTATAAATAATATAAAATTTCCATATTTTTTTTAATATTATTTATTTTTCAATAGCAAAAAAAATAGCACCCTTAAGGATGCTATTAAAAAAAATTAATATTAAACAGTTTCAACAATATCTTTAATCTTTTCTGAAACTTGTTTTGAACCTACCGATGCATGCTCCATTCTATCAGAAATATCATTTGTTGCTTCTTTTTGCTCACTAATAGAAATTACTAGCTCTTGTGCAAATTGGTTAATTGAAGAAATTTGGCTATTCACATTTTCAATTGCTTGAACACTTTGTGTACTTCCTGATTGAACTTCTTTAATTTGTTCTGCAATCGAGTCTGTTGACTCTCTTGTTTGCTGTGCTAGTTTTTTAACTTCTTCAGCTACAACTGCAAAACCTCTACCTTCTTCACCTGCTCTTGCTGCTTCAATTGATGCGTTAAGTGCAAGTAAGTTTGTTTTTTCTGCAATTGCCTGAATTAATCTTACAACATCACCAATATTTTCTGTAATATTGTTTAAGTTAAGAATAATTTGAGTACCGTTTTCAGCTTCTTGCTCTGCTAAACGAGTCATCTCACTTGTATCATCTACTTTTCTTGCGATATCTTCTAATGTTGAAGATAACTCAGCTGCTGATGATGAAATACCTGTAATATGTTCATCAATTTCAAATACTGTATTTGATACTTCTTTAGTTTTTTCACCAATAAAGTGAGCTTTTTCAATTTGCTCTTGCTCGGCAATTCTTTGCTGTTCTTCTAGTGCTTTAGAATTTAATAGACCTTTTCTAAAGCCATCTAGACCTTTGTTAATAGAACCTAGTTCATCGCCTCTTGTAGTGTCAATATCATCATCATAGTTATCTCTACCCATATTGTTGATAACCTTAACAATTCTTTTAATTGGAGATACAATACTATTTGCAATTAAAATTACAATTAATACTAATGCTACAAGTAAAATGAATGATCTTACTAATGTGTTTTTAAATTCAACATTATAAATAACATCAATTTTATCTAAGTAACCACCAGTACCAATCATTAAATCAAAGTCTGGAATATATATAGAATATGAAATCTTTTTAGCTAATACACCTGTATCGGCTTTTTTCCACATATAATATGTTGGAGTAGTATCTCCAGCTTTAGCTTTTTCAATTAAAGTTCTGATAACTGGAAAGCCCTCTGGGTCTTTTAAATCATATAAGTTTTTACCTAATGATTTAGTACTTTTACCATTTGCCATTTGAACACCTTCGCCTGAATAAGCAAAAATGTACTCTCCACCATGTGCAAAACCCTTAAGTGTTTCTAAGAATTGTAGCTTTGCCTCTTGTTTTGTTATTTGTCCTGTTTGTGTTAAGCTTATTAATCTTGAAGACTCAGACTTAGCCATCTGAACAACATTATTAGCATTAATTTTTAAGTTTTCAATTAATGCATCTTTTTGACTAATTAATGATAACTTAGTGATAATACCAACACCTATAATTACAAAAACGATAATTATAGAAAGCTTAAACTTAATAGAAAGATTATTTAAGAACATACTTTTACCTCGTTTTCTTTTTATTGTTATTTTGCTATAGTGGCTAAAAAACCCCTTAGCTTACTCAACTATTATTAAACTATAAAAAAAAGGAAACAACAACTTGTTATTTCCTATTTTATATTTACTATCGATTGTATTATTTATCTTCAGGAGTACCCTCAGAGCTTGATATAGTATAATTGCACTCAGGACACTTATGGATAAGTCCTTCTTTTTTAGTCTCTTTTTTTGTAGTAATTTTCCAGTTGCATTTTGGACACGGTTCTTCTAATGGTTTATCCCATAGTGCATATTTACACTTTGGCCACCCGTTACAAGAGTAGAATACTTTACCTTTTCTAGATTTTTTCTCTACAATATCATGATCGCCACACTTAGGACATTTAACACCTGTTGACTTAGGAGCTTCACGTACAATTGGGTTACCATCTGCATCTTTAGGTTCTTCACCTTCAATTGGCTGAGTAAACTTACATGCAGGGAAACCTGAACAAGCTTTAAACTTACCAAACTTACCGTTACGGATAACTAGATTGTTTGTATTACATTGTGGGCAAACTTCGTCTGTTTCTTCAACAGCTGACTTTGCTCTTTCAGCATTTACAATTTT
>PTJW01000005.1 GCA_002937495.1 Pseudomonadota bacterium
GGTCCAGCGCCATTAATTGCTTTAGCTGTTTTAATTTCAGAATTTATCACATTATTTATTTTTAAAGGTAATACAAATTTAGCCTCTACTAGTACTTTACAAGAAATAGCAGCAAATTATGAAACTGTAAATAACACAAAACAAATTGGTGATGTTATGTTTACAGTTTATGCATATCCGTTTATTTTAATTTCATTAATATTATTAGTAGCTATGGTTGGTGCTATTGTACTAACATTTGTTAAGCAAAAAAATAGAAAACAGCAAGATATTTACAAGCAAGTTCACAGATCTAGAGATGAAGCAGTTGAGCTTAAAAAAGTAAAATCAGGCTCAGGCGTTAATTTTTAAATAGGGGATAGAAAATGTTAGAAGTAGGATTAACTCATTTTACAGTACTTTCGCTAATTATTTTTGCAATTGGTATTGTTGGTTTAGCTTATAATAGAAAAAACATTATTTCTATTTTAATTTGCTTAGAGCTTGTATTATTAAGCTGTAACTTAAACTTTGTTGCAGGTTCTGCATTTTTTAAAGATGTTGAAGGCCAAATTTACACATTCTTCACGCTTTCAATTGCTGCAGCAGAAGTTGCAATTGGTTTAGCATTAATTGTTGCTCTATTTAAGCAAATCGGCAGCATTAACTTAGATAAAATTAAATAAAAAAGAAGGTAATCTATTATGTTATATAAATTATCAGTTTTTCTACCATTTATAGGCTTTGTTATTTTAGGTTTAGCAAGTTTATTTAAATTAGAAGCTGTAAAAGCAAAATTACCAGTTTTTGCAACAGTATTATTAGGTTTAAGCTGTGCAATTAACTCATATATGTTTTATGAATATTTTATTGGTTCAAAAGCTTCAGAAGTTTTAATGTTAGCAAACTGGATTAATGCATCTGGCTTTAGTGTAGATTTTGCTATTTTATTAGATAAACTATCTGTTTTAATGCTATTTGTTGTTAGCTTAATTTCATTTTTAGTTCATACATATTCATTAGAATATATGAAAGGAGAAAAAGGAATTGTAAGGTTTTACTCATACCTTGGTTTATTTACATTTGTAATGTATATGCTGGTAGCAGCTCCAAACTTAATGCAACTATTTTTAGGTTGGGAAGGTGTTGGTGTAGCATCATACTTATTAATTGGCTTTTGGTATTCAAAAGATTCTGCAAGTGCAGCAAGTATGAAAGCATTCATTATTAACAGAATTGCAGACTTAGCACTAATTACAGCGATGATTTTACTATTTAAGAACTTATCAAGCTTAGATTTTGCAGTTTTATTAAGTGCTGAAAGCTTAGAGGTTTTAAAACAGTCTGGTGAGCTTAACTTAATTGCTTTACTATTATTTATTGGTGCAATGGGTAAATCTGCTCAGTTTGGTTTCCACACTTGGTTACCTGATGCAATGGAAGGGCCAACGCCAGTTTCTGCATTAATTCACTCAGCAACAATGGTTTCAGCAGGTGTATTTTTAGTTGTTAGAATGTCTGAACTTTACTCAGTATCTGAAGTTATGAATGTAATTGCTATTGTTGGTATGGTTACAGCTTTATTTGCTTCATTAGTTGGTTTAGCTCAAAGAGACATTAAAAAAGTAATTGCATACTCAACATGTTCACAGCTTGGTTATATGTTCTTTGCTTGTGGTATTGGTGCTTATTCAGCTGCAATGTTCCATTTATTTACTCATGCATTTTTTAAGGCTTTATTATTCTTAGGTGCAGGATCTGTTATTCATGCAGCACATCACCAGCAAGATATGTTTAAATTAGGTGGTTTAGGCAAATTAATGCCATTTACATTTATTTTAATGTGGGTTGGTTCATTAGGTTTATTAGGTGTTCCACCATTTAGTGGATACTTCTCGAAAGACTTTATTTTAGAGGCAGCCTTTATGCTGCATTCTGATATTGGCTTGTGGGTTTATATTGTAGGTACATTTGGTGCAATGCTAACAGCAATTTATTCGTGTAGAGTAATTTTCTTAGTATTTAATAAGCCAACAAAATTATCATCAGAGGATTTAGCGCATGTTCATGAGGTTAAGTTAGTTATGTTAATTCCAATGGCTATTTTAGGTTTGGGTGCTATATTTGCTGGTTACTTAGGTTTTGCCATGACAGAAACAGACTTTTGGCAAGGTGCAATTACTCAAGCAAACCAAAAAGCTATTGAAAATATTCATCATATTCCATTTTATGCAAAATATTTACCTTTAGTTTTAGTTATTATTGGTTCATTACTTGCTTATTTTGTAATTATTAAAGCTAAAGGTGTTAAGTTTCTTGCTAAATTTGATTGTGTAAAAAATGTATTTGAAAATAAATTTTATATTGATGAGCTTTATGCAAATACATTCGAACGATTGTTTAAGTTAACAGCTTCAGTTTCATATATGTTTGATAGATGTGTTGTAGATGGATTTGTTAACTTTGTATCAAAAGTAGTTATGAAGCTATCAAAAATTGTAAGAAGAATGCAAACAGGGCTGGTTTATGATTATAACTTTGTATTCTTATTAGTGCTTATTGTTGCACTAGCGGTATTTATCTTTAAAAATATTTATTAGGAGCTATAAAATAATGGATTTTCCAATTTTATCAATATTAACATTTATGCCAATTTTACTTTCTGTATTTGTAATGTTTGCCAGAAAGTCATGCCAATCTAAAATTACAGCAATTATTGTTAGTTCTGCAAACTTTATATTATCATTATTATTACTTGTAAAGTATGATGCATTAAATACAAGTATGCAGTTTGTAGAATTTTCTAAGTGGATTGAGTCTTTTAATATTAATTATCATTTAGGGGTTGATGGTATAAGTATTGTTTTAATTGTTTTAACAACATTATTAAGTTTACTTGCTGTTATATTTTCAGATCATAACTTAAAAAGACCAAGAGTGTACTTTTCAGCCTTTTTAATTTTACAAGGATTAGCAATAGGCTTATTTAGTGCTGTAGATATGATACTGTTTTATGTGTTTTTTGAGGCTATGCTTATTCCAATGTTCTTAATTATTGGTTTGTGGGGTGGCGAAAACAGAATTTATGCAACATTTAAGTTCTTCTTATACACATTATTTGGTTCTGTGCTGTTTTTAGTTGCTTTAGTTGTTATTTATATGCAAACAGGATCATTTGATTTAGGCTCATGGGTTCATTATTCAGGTTTAGAATATCAACACTGGTTATTTGTTGCTTTATTTATTGCATTTGCTATTAAAGTTCCGATGATTGGTGTTCATACATGGTTACCAGATGCTCACGTTCAAGCTCCTACAGCCGGTTCTGTAATGCTTGCAGGTGTGTTATTAAAAGTTGGTACATATGCAATGCTAAGAATTATTATTCCAGTTTTACCAGAAGCAACTTTAGACTATGCAACAATTGTTATGGGCTTAAGTGCAGCTGCTATTATTTATGCATCATTTTTAGCATTTGCTCAAAAAGATATTAAAAAGATGATTGCTTATAGTTCAATTGCTCATATGGGCTTTATTACATTAGGTTTATTCTCATTAAATGATTTAGCGGTAGAAGGTGCAGTTATGCAAATGATTAATCATGGTTTAGTATCTGGTGGTTTATTCTTTGCAATTGGTGTTATTTATAATCGTTTACACACAAGAGATTTAGATAAGTTTGGTGAATTAGCTGATAAAATGCCTATTTATGCATTTGTATTTATGGTTCTATTATTAGCAAGTGTTGGTTTGCCAGTTACAGCAAACTTTATTGGTGAAATTACTATTTTAGTAGGTAGCTTTGTTTCTTCACCAACATTTACAATTATTTCAGTAACGGGTATTTTACTTGGTGCATGTTATATGCTTAAGCTATATCGTGAGATGTTCTTTAAAGCTACATCAAACCCTGATATTGCAAATGTTAAAGACTTAACAGCAAAAGAAATTTTAGTATTTTTACCATTACTAATTTTAATTATTGTACTAGGTGTTCAGCCAAACTTAATTTTTGGTATTATTGATTCATCAGTTCAACAAATTTTAAGCCCATATTTATTACAAGGAGTATAAAATGTTAGAAAACTTTACAGCTTTATTACCAGAAGTATTTTTAGCAGGTGTTACATTATTTGCTTTAGTGGTTGGTGTATTTTCAAAGCCAGAAAATCAGTTTAAAAATGCTCAGGTAATTAGTATTTCAGGATTAATTTCTGTTTTAGCATTATTTTATGTTTCAGTAGGTTCAAAAGGTTTAAACCCAACTGTTCCTACAAGTGCAGAAATTTTTGCAAACGGAATGTTTTTCTCGTATAACTTTACAGTTATTATGAAAATTTTAATCACAATTTGTGCAATTGTATTATTATTACTAGCTAGACCTTTCTTAGAAACTAAGCAACACTTAAAGTTTGAATATAATATTTTATTCTTAACTGCTGTTTTAGGTGCTTTTGTTGCTGTATCAACATTAAACTTAATTGTTATGTTTATTGGTCTAGAGTTATTAAGCTTTAGTTTATATGTACTAGTTGGCTTTGTTAGAGATTCTAAAATTACAGTTAAATCTGCAAATAAATACTTTATTGTGGGTTCTATTGCTTCAAGCTTAATGCTTTATGGTATTTCATTAGTATATGTAACAACAGGTGGGGTTTCATACGAATCACTAGCATTATTTATCGAGAAAGCAGGTATTTTTAACTTACCTTTTGAAATGTTCTTGGCTTTAATTTTAATTTTAATGGCTCTATTATTTAAAATTGCTATTGTTCCGTTACATTTTTATATATCAGATGTTTTAGTTGGTTCAAACAGACCTGTTTTAGGATTTATTTCTACAGTAAGTAAAATTGTAGGATTAATGGTATTATTCCAAATTTTAGTAATTATTTTACCAGTACATGCAGCTCCGATTGACTATTACACATTAATGTTAACATTAGCTATTATTAGTGTATTTGTTGGTTCAGCATATGCTTTAAGAGAAAACAACATTAATAGATTTTTAGCATACTCAAGTATTAATAATGCAGGCTTTATGTTAATTACTGTTATGGTTACAGATTTTGGTAGCTTATTATTCTATCTTGTAAACTACTGTTTAGTTACGTTAGCTTTAGTGAGCTTCTTATTAAGTTTTAAAGTTAGAGGTGAGTACATTAAAACAATTCAAGATTTAGCATTTATTACTAAAAAGAATCACAAGTTTGCATTATTGGGTGTATTTTTAATTTTTGCATTATCAGGTATTCCTCCTTTTGTAATGTTTTATGCTAAATTATTAGTAATTCAAAACTTAGTAGCTATGGGCTTCATTACTGCAGCTGTGTTACTTGTTATTGGTAGTGTAATTTCTGCTGCTTATTGCTTACGCTTAATTAAGTACATTTACTTAGCAGATAAAGATGCAGATGTATCTATTCAAAAAATTCCATTTGCTAAGCTAATTACATATTTATTGTTTATTTTAATTTTAGTATTTAGTCTTTTACCAGATACTGTACTATATATTTTTTAATTAAGAGATTTTTATATGTTTGATCTAAGCAAAGTAACTATTGATAACTTCACTTATTTATCAGAAACAACATCAACAATTGATGTTATTAAAGATATGGCTAAAAAAGGTGCAGAAGAATATACTTGCTGCTTAGCTGAAGTTCAAACAAAAGGTAGGGGTCGTTTTCAGCGAGTTTGGCAAACATATCCCTACAAGTCTCTGGCTTTTTCATTCTTGCTTTATGATTTTCAAGAAGTTGTACCTTTGGTGCTTTGCTGCTCATTACATAGAGTTTTAAACGAAAAATACAAAGCAAAGGTTGCAATAAAGTGGCCTAATGATATATACTATGACAACAAAAAGCTTTCTGGTATTTTAGTGGAGAGCTATCCTTTAAGTAATAACAAAAGAGCTTATGTTGTAGGTATAGGTTTAAATATTTTTATAGATGAAGATAAACTAGACATGGTTGGTTTCTTACAAGATGCCACAAGTGTTGAAATATCTAGAGAAATTCTATTAGTAGACCTTTTTGAACAAATTAAAAAAGACATACAATTGCTTAAAGTGGATGGTTTTGTGCCATTTAAACAATATTTTATGCAAAACTGTTTATTTGTAAATCAAGAAATTACAATTACAAATAACGATAAGTTAGATAACGGCATATTTGTTGGCATAAATGACAATGGTTACTTGATTTTAAAACAAAAAGAGGTTATATTGGACATCTCTGCTGGACAGATTGTCCAAGAAAAATAGTTAAATGGAACTAAACAAAAAATATGTACTAACAGTTATTTCTGGTAATAAAAACATTGTTTTTGGTATTTTTGATGACAAAAACAACATGGTAAAAAAATATAGAATAGGCAAGCCAGAAGGTACATCAGCAGATGAATATGCAGTGTTTTTAAGAAACTGCTTTAAAGAAGACAATATTGCATTAACGCAAATAGTAGGGGTTATATTAGGAATTACAAACCATGAGGTACGACGCCCCCTTGAAAGTGTAGTAAGACGAACTTTTAACTTAACACCAATTTTTGTTACAGAAGGTACAAAAACAGGAGTTAAAATTGATTATAGAAGTGATGGTGGACTATCAGCAGATAGAATTGCAAACATAGTTGCAGCCAAAAATCTATACCCAGTGGAAGATAAAGTAACAATTATTATTGATTTTGGTTTTAAAACAGTAATAGATGTTATTGGAAAAAAAGGTGAATATATTGGTGGTATTATTACCGTAGGTGAAGATATGGTGCATGAAAGTTTATCAAATCTTAAAACTTCATTGCCTCGAGTAGAAAATCTTGACTCGCCTAAGTTAATTGGTAATACATTAAAAAAATCACTACAGTCAGGTTCTTATTGGACAGTTATTTATGCTGTTAAAGGATACCTTTATGACTTTAAAAAAGAATTAAACGATGATAATGCAAGTATAATCATAACAGGTGGTTATGGCGAAGGTTATCTTGAATATATTAAAAATGACAGAGTAGATTATGACCTAACATTAAAAGGGTTAAAATTAATTTACGATAAAAATAAAAAGAGCTAGTTCTTGCTTAAACTTTTCCTTAAAAGTTTAAGCTAGCTTTTATAAAACAAAAAGGAAAAGTATGAAAAAGTACATGAAAATTATCCCGCTAGGTGGAGTGGGTAAAATTGGTTACAGAAACTGCACAGTTTATGAAAGCCAAGACTCTATTGTAGTTGTAGATATGGGTTTAGCATTCCCTGAAGGAGCTACTCCAGGTATTGACTTTACAATTGTTGATACAAACTACTTAGAAAAAAACATTAAAAAAGTAAAAGCTATTGTAATTACACATGGTCACTTTGACCATATCGGTGGTTTAGTGCATATGTGGCAAAAAGTTCCAGTTAAACTTTATGCTATGCCATTTTCAATGGAAGTTATTAAATCTCAATTTGATTATAAAAAAGCTAAAATGCCAACTGATTATGAATTAATGGAGTTTGGTAAAGAGTATAAAATTGATAAAAACTTTAGCTTTGAAATGGTTCAGGTAATGCATTCTATTCCACAAAGTGGTGGTGTATACTTTAAAATTAATGATAAAAAAGTATTCCACATTTCAGACTACAGGTTTGATGATGCTCCAATTTTACCAGAAAGAACAAACTATAAGCGTTTAGAAGAAATTGGTAATGATAAACTAGACATGCTATTGGTTGACTCAACATCTGCATTTTCTGAAGATAACCCAACAGAAACAGATGTTAAAGAAAATACATTAAAAGCATTCCAAGAGGCTGAAAAGGCTATTGCTATTTGTTGTTTCTCATCAAACGTATCAAGAGTGTTAATGACTTTACAGTTAGCAGAAATGCTAGATAGAAAAGTTGTTGTATTAGGTTCGTCTTTACAAAGAATGATGGAATCAGCAGTTAGAACTGGTATTATTGATGCTAAATTAGTAGAAAAAGTAGCTAGAAAAACTGAAGATGTAGGCAATATTGGTAGAGAAAAGCTAATTTACTTAGGTACAGGTTCTCAAGGTGAGGAAATGTCGGCAATGGCTCGTTTAGCAAGAGATGAGCTTAGAGGTGTAAGGTTAAAAGAAGGTGATGTGTTAGTTCATTCAGCAACAGCAATTCCAGGTAATGAAGATTCAGTTTGGGATATGTTTGAGCTTATGGCTAAAAAAGGTGTTGAAGTTAAAGCAAGACACAATGGTTATAAAATACACGCTTCAGGACATGCTAGCAGAAAAGACCTTATTAGAATGTTCCATATTATGAAGCCTAAAGTTATTGTTCCTATTCATGGTACAACACAGCATATGCACGAAGTTGAAAGAATTATTGATGAGCAAACTCATTCAGTACCTTGCACAATTGCATACCGTGAGTTTATCCAAATTGATGAAGAAAATATGCTAGAAGTTCATGACTTTAACGAAAACAAACTTCTTAAAGAAACAGGTGAGTTTGCTGTTGATGGTGCATGGCAAATACCATTAGAAGATTATTTTATTTTCAGACAAAGAAAATTCATGCATGAAGAAGGTGCGGTATTTATTTCAATGGCTTTAAATAAAGCAGGTATGATTGTTTCTCAGCCGTCGATTACTTCAAAAGGTTTAGGTGATGAAGATAAGCTAAAAGAAGTTTATACATATGCTTTAACAAATATTTACCGTCAAATGAAAGCAAATAACATGGATAGAGCTATTAAAGATATTGAAAAAGCTCGTGAAGTTGTTAGAATTGCAGGTCGTCGTGCATTTATTCAGCACAGAGGTAAAAAACCTATGACAGTTGTAGATTTTGTTAAAATATAGTAGCAAAATTATCACATGTACTATTTATAAAAAGCCAGCTTAATTGTAAGTTGGCTTCTTTTATAGTAATCTAAAAGTTAGTAATATAGGAGAATACTAATATGTTTATTAAAAAAGGCGCAATGTTTGGACTTGATGCAAGAATAGCATTAGCAATATTTGGTGCGTTATCGGTAATATCAGGTGCAGCATTATATTCAGCAATTCAACAAGCAAAAATGACTTCAGTTGTTACAGAGCTGAAAGAGATGGTTAAAGCTATTGAAGCTTACCTGCTTGATACAGGTTCTGATATTAGGGTTGTTGCTACAGATACAGCTGGCTCGGCGTTATGGTTCTCAGACTTATCTACAAACGGTAACTCAGCAAGTGGCTACCAAGGTCCTTATTTATCATATGAACAGGTGGCATCTCCTGCTGAATATCATTATATTCATCCACTACATAGCCAACTTCATTTAGGTAAGGGGCAAGATATTGCCTTTGATAATTTAGTTGCGGACTCTGCAACTTGTACAGCGGGTAAACTTTGTTATTATTGGGTTCAAACTCAAAATACACCATGCCAAATAGCATATACTGTAGATGAGTATGTTGATGGTTCTGCAGATTATGAAAATGGCAATGTTCGAATTTTAGTAAGACCAGGTGGTACATTATGTAAAATTTACTTAAAAGGTCCTGCAATGTTATCGCAACCATAATAAAGGGGAGAATTATGTTTATAAAAAAAGGCGCAATGTTTGGTCTTGATGCAAGAATAGCATTAGCAATATTTGGTGCATTATCGGTAATATCAGGTGCAGCATTATATAGTGCCATACAAGAGTCTAAATATACAAAAGTATTAGTAGAATTAAATGAAGTTGAAAAAGCTATAGAACAGTATATTTTAGATACAGGCAATGATTTACCAATTTATGGTGGTTCAGGTTTTTCAATGGATATAGAAGAGTTAATAGCAGACTCTGGAGTTCAAGGGTGGAATGGTCCTTATTTATCAGGTAAAATGTTATCTGGAGATCCAACAAAGTTAGTAATTGATGGCTCAGATGCTACATATTTTAAAATAAAAAATGCAACAAGTTCTGCTTGGGATGCTCCAGAACCGACATCTGGCACAGGAGATGGTACATGTGGTAGTCCTTGTTTTTATTGGATCGAAATTCAATCAGGCGGAGTTTTCTCTTTAAATGATATAAAGTATTTAGAAGAAAGAATTGATGGTTCTGTAAACTTATCAGAAGGTAATGCAAGGGTTTACGAAGCTGTAGGTGTTATGTATGTTAAAGCATTTAATATGCTAAATAATTAAAGGAGTATTTTATAGTGAAAAAAGGCGCAATGTTTGGTCTTGATGCAAGAATAGCATTAGCAATATTTGGTGCATTATCGGTAATATCAGGTGCGGCATTATATTCAGCAATTGAGCAATCTCGTTTAGAAAATTCTCGCCAAAGGTTTATTGAAACAGCAAAAGCAGTAGAGCAGTTTTTATTAGATACAGGTGAAATGCCATCTAACTATAGTGGTATTTCTTATAATATTTCAGAATTGGTAAATAAAACAGCTTTAAATGGTTGGAATGGTCCTTATATTGATTACTCTCCAGTCAGTACATACCATATTAGATCTGAAGGTATCCCTGGTTTTGGTTTTTATTTATATAAACAAATTAATTCTACTTTAGGTACTACTACAGCAGCATCATCTGGTACTTGTACAGATGTTAATGATTGTGGATGGTGGTTAAAAACTCATATTAGTGGTATATCAGACCCTCAAGCATATGCATTAAAATTAGATGATTTTATTGATGGTGGGGATGGTAAAGAAAAAGGTAAATTAAGAATTCATTATTATGCTGGAGATGTTACAGATCCAATATTATTTTATTATGTAATGCCGGTGTATTCATTATAATTTAAAAAGTCTTCTAAAAAGAAGGCTTTTACTTTTTGTGCCTCTTATTTATTTGATTTAAGTCATATTTAGTATTACAATAAATTGTAATTATTATAATAAAGTTAGAAATATGTTAAATATTATTAATTTTTTGATGGTAGTGGTTGAATAAGTTCTTGTTTATATGTAATATGTGTGCAAAATAATAAAAATAGGGGTATGTTATGACTGATAAACAACTGTTAAATTTTTATCAGCTTGAAGGTCAATCATTTAAATCATTATATGACTTTTTAGTGGATACTAAAATATTAGATGTAATTATGGACGATTTTTATGAGTATATTGTTAAATTTAATGCTTTAAATAAAGTTATTAAAAGATCAAATAATCAAGTTGAAAATATAAAACAAGCACAAAGAAAACACTGGGTCTTGGTGTTACAAAGCGGATTTGACGATCATTATTTTGACCGAGTAAATAGAATTGGTATGGCTCATGCTAAAATTCAATTAACTCCAGAATGGTATGTTGGTGGCTATAATAGAGTTCAGCAAACTTTATTGAAAAAAGTGACATTATTAAAATCTGAAAAACCAAAATCTTGGTTTAATACAGAAAAATCAAAATATTCTAACCAGCAAATAGATGCTTTTGTAAGTCAGTTCTTTAAAATTACAAACTTAGATATGGCTTTTTCAATTAACTCATATGTTGAAATGTCTAAAAAAGAAACTGAAGAAGTTTTAATGATTAAGCAACGCTTAACAGAAGGTATTGAAGAGTCAACAATGGCAACATCAGAAATTGGTAACTCAATTTCTACTCTTGTACAAGAAAATGACAATTGCCAAAACTTAATTTCAGATTCTCAAAATGAACTATTACGCTTAAAAGAAGAGTTTAGCTCGTTTGAAGAAGATTTAAAAGAAGTAAGAAGTATCTTATCTTTAATTACTAATGTATCTGAAAAAACAAACTTACTATCTTTAAATGCCTCAATTGAAGCTGCTAGAGCAGGCGATGCGGGTAAAGGTTTTGCAGTTGTAGCAGATGAGGTTAAAAAGCTTGCTATGCAAACAAGCCAATCAGCTAAAGATATTTCAAAAACATTAGAGAAAATCCATCAAGGATCTGATCTTATTAATCAAAGTGTTGTAAAAGTTAATGATTTAACATCAAATATTATTAGCAGTACGACGGTTGTTAATAATATGATTTCTGCTCAGTCAATTGCAGTAGATCAAGTTACAGAAACAATGGAATCATTGAATAGACTATCTGAAAGATAAAATATATGCATAAATAAAAAGCTCCCAAATGGGAGCTTTTAAAGTATCTAAAATCTATTAGAACATGTTTGATAGTGATGTAACAATATCTTCAACAATTGCTGTAGTTGCTTCAGTTTCTGTTAGACCAACTTTTTTAGCTTGTGATACAAGTCTTGTTCTGTAGTTTTCCCAGTTTGACGCTCTTTTATAGTTAGCTCTTGTTCTTGCTGAGTCACCTTGGCTAGCGTTTGATCTTGTGTTATAGTTAATGCTGCCAATAGCTCTTTGAGATACTTGGATGTCAACTTGAGCTGTATAAGTTACTAAAACATTGCTGTTTGCATATTTTTGAGCTGCAGCACCACCAGCAACAGCACCTAATGTTGTTGCGATTTCTTGGCCTTTACCACCGCCAATAGCTGAACCTAGCACACCACCAACAACAGCACCAACTAGTGATTCACCAGTACCGTCTGCAGCTTTAACTGTAGATGTGTAGTCTCTAATGTTTGCTTGAATCATAAAGTTAGCTTTTTTAGGGTCTTTAGTAATTGTATACCCAATAGCTTTCATTTCTTGTTCAATAGCACCTTGTAGTCTAAAGCCTTTGTTACCTGTTGTGCTTCTTACTTTAACATAAACAACTTGATCTTCTGGAGATACAGGCTCTAAAAATACAGTTGATGACATTTGAGTGTTAACTCTTAGCTGACCGTATTCAGCTTTCATTTTACCTGTAGAGCAGGCTGCTAGTGCAACAGTTGCAATAACTAATAGTGCGTTTTTTAACATGATATATTTACTCCTTGTTAATTTTTATTATATTGAAAAACTAGTGCCACAGCTGCATGAGCTTGTAGCATTAGGGTTAATAACTTTAAAATGACTTGCCTGTAGCTCTTCTACAAAGTCAATTGTAGATCCATTTACATACGAGTTTGAAGTATTATCAATAACAATAGTTAAATCGTCAATTTCGATTTTTAAATCGTTATCTTTAAGTTCATTATCAATGTCAAATGTGTAGCTAAAACCGTTGCATCCACCAGATACAACACTTAGTCTTAAAAAGCTGTCTTCTTTATTTTCAAAAACAGATCTTAGTTTTCTTTTTGCATTATCAGTTAGGTCGAAATCGCAAACTTCAACATTAGAATCTAATTCGTCAAATTCAATTTTAATCATAATTTAAAACATCCTTAAAAAATTGTGTAAATAATTTATCTAAATTACTTATAAGTTCTTGCAAAAAGTATAATATAGTGATAAAATTTTTGCAACACTAAAAAATAAATATTCATGAAAGGTAATATATCATGACTGCTAATAATTTCTCATTAAAAAGCAGCGCTAAAGTTGTATGGTTTAAAAGAGGTGTGGCTGCATCTGTACTTGTAGGCTTTACATGGCTTATAGTGTCTGCTATTTCAAGCAATGTTGAAGATGAAAACCTAGAGCCAGCATTAGTTAAGGCTCCAGAGATGGTAAAACAACGCCCAGAAACGCCAGGCGGTATGAAAATTGATCATCAAGATAAACAATTATTTGATTTACTAGAATCAGAAACATCAACAAATGATGTTGCGGACTCTGTTTTAGCAAAAGCAAAAGATTTAGAAAATAAAAATGCTCAACTTTCTGCTCAAGCAATTGAAAAGAAAGAACTTGCAGAAAAACTAGCACAAGCTAAACAGCAAGAAGAGTTAGCAAAAGCAAAAGCAGAACAAGCAGCAAAAGCAGCAGCTGAACTTGAAAGAAAAACAGCAGCACTAAAAGCTCAAGCAGCTAAAAAAGCTAAGACTGTTGAAGTTAAAAAAGAACAGCTAACTGTAGTTAAGCAACAAATGGCTGTTACTAAAAAAGAAATTAAAAAAGAAGTTAAAGAGCTAAAGTCTGAAGTAGCAAAAACACAAGCTACTGGTTGGGCTGTGCAGTTAGGTTCATTTAGAAAAACTGCAGATGCTGAAAGAGCAGTAGGTGTTTATAACAAAAAAGTTGGTAACATCTTAGTTGGTTTAAACCCATATGTTAAAAAAGCTGATTTGGGCGCTAAAGGTACAGTTTACAGAGTATACTTTACAGGCCTTAAAGATAAAGAGCATGCTAAGCAAATTTGTAATCAACTTAAAGCACAAAAACAAGCTTGTTTAAGAGCAAAACTATAATTTAAAAGTAAAAGGGCTAGTTAATTAATGAGAGATATTATTTTATACTTATTGGGATTACCAGGGATTTTCTTCGTACTATTCCTAATTGCAAGTTTTTACTTGTTTACTAAAAAGTATTCAAAAGCAAAAACAGTTTCTGTAATAACTTTGGTTACAGTTCTTTTACTTACAAATGTTGCAACAGGTAAATTTTTAGCATCATTTTTAGTTCAAGGGGTTGATCATAAATCAATTAAGTCATTATCTCAAGCAGATATGATAGTTATGCCAACTCAAGGTGTTGATTTTAATGGTTCTGTTACAGGTTGGACTCCAAATTCTGATTCTTTTAAATCAGCAACTATTTCATATTTTTTACAAGCTAAATTAGCTGATAGAAAAGTGCCAGTATTAATGTGTGGTGGTAAAATGGAAGAAAGTGGTGTTGAACAGCCAGAATCAAAAATTATTAAAAACTACTTTGCTAGCCAAACAACACAGATAAGAAAAACTTTAACAGAAGATATTTCTAAAAACTTGTATGAACAAGCATGGCAGTGTAGTTCAATGCTAAAGCGTTATAATGCTAAAAATCCGATTTTAGTTATTAATGAGCTAAAAATGTTCAGAACTTTAGCATTATTTAGAGCAAGAGGGGTAGAAATGGTTCCATTCCCAGTATTTGCTATTCAAAAAGATCGATCCGGTTTCTCTCAATACTTACCAAGTGTTGAAGGTCTAATGTTAACAAAAGCTGTAATTAGAGAATATATTGAGCTAGGCTTAGACTTAATCAACCAAAATATCACAATAAAAGACTTATCGTATAAAAAAGAGAATTAAAAAGGATTAAAATTATGTTAGACGCAAGATTATTAAGAGAAAACCCAGAACTAGTAGATGCAAGCCAAGCTAAAAGACACAAAGAGCCAGTATCTGCTGAATTTAAAAAACTAGATGAAGCTTTAAGAGCAATCAAAACTGAAATTCAAGAACTACAAAACAGAAGAAATGTAGTATCAAAGCAAATTGGTATTGAAAAATCTCAAGGTAATGACGCTGCAGATTTACTAGCAGAAATGGCTGAAATTTCTCCAAAAGTTAAACAACTAGAAGAAACTCAAAGAGAAGCTCAAAAAGCATTTGATGACTTCTTAGCAGTTATTCCAAACATTTTACAAGATGTTGTTCCAGAAGGTGAAGATGAAGAGCAAAATGTTGAGCTAAGAGGTTTCTTAGAGCCAACTAAGTTTGACTTTGAAGCTAAAGAACACAACGAGCTAGGTACAAACTTAGGTTTAATTGACTTTGAAACAGGTCAAAAATTAGTAGGTTCAAGAGGTTTCTGGTTACAAGGTGATATCTCAAGACTTGAAAGAGCAATCTCAACATTAATGTTAGAGCTTAAAGCAGAAGATGGTTACACTGAGGTTTCAGCTCCATTTATGGTAAATGATGAGTGTATGTTTGGTACAGGTCAATTACCAAAGTTCTCAGACGATTTATATAAAACAACAGATGGTAAATGGTTAATTCCAACTTCAGAAGTTCCTTTAACAAACTATGTTAGAGAAAAAGTTTGGAAAGAAACAGATCTTCCATTTAAATTTACAGGTTTAACACCTTGCTTTAGAAGTGAAGCAGGTTCAGCTGGTCGTGATGTTGGCGGTATTTTAAGAGTACACCAATTCCAAAAAGTTGAAATGGTACAAATCGTACACCCAGAAAAATCAATGGAAGCTCATGAAGAAATGATCGCTTCAGCTGAAAAAGTACTACAAACTCTAAAATTACCATACAGAGCAATGCTATTATGTTCAGGTGATACAGGCTTTGGTGCTACAAGAACAGTTGACTTAGAAGTTTGGTTACCAGGCCAAAACGCATACAGAGAAATTTCATCAATTTCAAACTGTGGTGACTTCCAAGCTAGAAGAATGAACGCAAGATTTAAAGATGCAGAAGGTAAAACACGCTTTATGCACACATTAAACGGTTCAGGTTTAGCTGTTGGTAGATGTTTACTAGCTGTTATGGAAAACTACCAAACAGCAGAAGGTGACATTATTGTACCAGAAGCACTAAGACCATTCATGAGAGGTCAAGAAATTATCACTAAATATAAAAAGTAAGAGTTTAAATTAGTGAATATTAAAAACAAACAATTAGCAGAAAATAAAGCTAGACTGTTCGAGCAAATCGAGCAGTCTGGTGTTTTATCAAATGCTACTTTGCATGCTTTAGCTAGTATTGACAGAGAAAACTATGTGGATGATCAGTTTGCACCGCAAGCTTACCATGATGTTACTTTGCCTATACCTGCAGGTCAAACTATCTCGCAAATTCTTGTTGTAGGTATTATGATTGAAGCCCTAAGCTTATCATGGGAAGATAAGCTATTAGAAATTGGCACAGGGTCTGGTTATCAAACAGCTGTGTTATCTAAATTAAATAGAAGAGTATTTTCTGTAGAACGCTTCGCAGAATTAGTTACAGAGGCAGAAAAGAACCTTCAGGCTGAATCAAACAATAATTACACAATTATGCATGCTGATGGCTTTGATGGTTTTGCAAGCCAAGCACCATTTGATAAAATTATTGTTTCAGCAGCTTCAGAAAATATACCAGATAAACTTTTGCAACAAATGAAAGTTGGTGGTATAATGGTATTGCCTTTAGGAAAAGATGGGCAAAAACAAGAGCTGTTAAAAATTATCAAAACACAAGATTCATACACAACACATAGCCTAGGTTATGTAAAGTTTGTGCCTATGTTAACAGGCACAGCTTAATTTAAGGAGTATTAAGTAAAATGGGTTCAAAGGCATTACAAGAAAAAATTACATCTTTTGCTACAAATAAAAATGCAGGCTGGTATTTATTTGCTATTGCATTTGCAGAATCAACATTCTTCCCAATTCCACCTGATGTATTATTAATTCCATTATGTATTTTATTACCAACTAGGGCATTCCGTTTTGCTTTAATGGCAACGCTTGGTTCTGTTTTAGGTGGTGTATTTGGTTATATTATGGGGGCAATGTTCCAGCAAGAAATTGGTATGAAAATTATCGACTTTTACGGTATGACTGGTAACTTTGATATGATTAAAGCTTGGTACCAAGAGTGGGATTATTTAATTGTTGGTACAGCAGGATTCTCACCAATTCCTTATAAAATCTTTACTATTACATCTGGTATGTTTAATATTGATTTTGCAGGTTTTGTTACGGTTTCACTTTTATCTCGTGGTGCAAGATTCTTCCTTATCGCATGGATTTTATGGAGAGGTGGCCCAGAACTTAAGGTTTGGATTGAAAGAAACCTATACCCACTAACAATGTTTGCAGGTATTGCTATTATTTTAGCAGTTGTTGCATGGCAGTTATTAAAATAAAAACAAATTAAAATAAGGTTAGGGATTTTAACTATGTTTAATTATAAGAGTGTGTTTGCAGTGTTTTCTGTATTAGTATTAACATCTTGCTCGGCTACACAACCAAGAGCACCGCTTTATGATGCTTTTGACTTTACTAAGATGACTAAAAAGTCGAATGTACAAGATAAAAAAATTACATCACCACAGTACAGAACTGTAAAAGAAACTATAGAGAAAAAAGTAAAAGTTTACCATACTGTTAAGCAGGGTGAATATGTTTACTCAATCGCTAGAGAATATAAAGTTGCACCAGGTGCTATTTTAAAGAACAACAAACTTAAAAGAAACCAAGTTTTAAAAGTTGGTCAAAAACTATATATTAAAACTGAAGTTCAAAGAAAAGTTGTTAATAAAAAAGAGCTAGTAAGAGTAGAGCCAACAGCAATGCCTCAAGATAATTCTCGTTATTCATTAACAAGAAATCCTAAGCTTTATAACCAAAACACAGCTGCATTTAGACAGCAAAAAGCTATTCCAAGACAAGACTTATCAAAACCTAACGCAGATAAAAACATTGATTTTGGTTACCATAAAGTTAAAAGAGGTGAAAACCTATTTAGAATTGGTAGAAAATATGGCGTTTCAGTGTTTGACTTAATGGCATATAATGATATTAAATCTCCGCAAGATTTAAGAGCAGGCCAAGAGCTAAAAATTCCAGTAGCTAAACCAGAAACTAAGGTGGAAGCTCCTAAGCAGACTAGAACAACTAAAAAACCAGATGTAAGACTTAAGTTTGATAAAATTGATAAAGACCTAGCTAAGAAAAAAGGCTTTATCAGACCAGTAGATGGTAGAATTATTTCTACATTTGGTAAAAAAGGGCACGGTATCAGAAATGACGGTATTGATATTGCAGTTCCAATTGGTACACCAGTTAGAGCATCGCAGCAAGGTACTGTAATGTACGCTGAAAATGTTTCAGTATTAGGTCAAATGGTATTAATTAAACACCGCTCAGGCTATATCTCAGCTTATACTCATAACTCTAAAGTTTTAGTAAGAAAAGGCCAAAGAGTTGCTAAGGGTGAAGTTATCGCACTGTCAGGTGATTCAGGTAATGCTAAACAGCCAATGCTTCACTTTGAAATTAGAAGATACGGTAAAGCAATTAACCCATCTAGGTTATTAAAATAAAAATAAAAAGCCTCTTAGTTAATAAGAGGCTTTTTTGTCAGCTAAAAACTTGTTATGATTAATATAAATTTATACATTTACTCAAATTTACACAGTAAAGATAATTTCTTTACTGATATTCTTAATACCCTAAGGTGGAAATATGAAAAAGTTAATCTCAATTGCTCTTTTCTGGGCAGTAATGGCTTCTCTTAATTTATTTATGTTCTTTACTCGTAAAGAGTTTTTGAACATCGGTGGAGAGCATTACTGGTTCTCTGTTGCAATAGGTAGTTTCATGTTGATTAGTATTTTTGCCAGCTCAATGGCAAAACACTTTTCAGTGGTGAAACTTGTTCGTTCAACAGTGTTTGGTGCTATGTTAGTGCCAGCATTTTCAATAGTGGTTGTTATTATTGTTAGCAATAGCAATTTAGCAGCATATAGCGACTTGTTTGCGTACTTGCTTGCGAATGTATCAATTCTGTTAATTGGTGCGTTCTCACTAAAAGCAAAAAGCAAAGAAGATAAACAAGAAGATCCAGTAGCAGAAGTTCTGGATCCGGTTTTGCCTGAAGAAAAGGCAAAACCAATTGTTTAATAAAACTAAGGCCTCTGTGTAATGCAGGGGCTTTTTATTTTATTGGAATTATTCTTGTAATTTAATAGAAAATGCATATAATAAGGGTTCACCATAAACCTTTTTAATCTTAATACTTTAAGGAGTTTAGCTTGAATAAACTAGCAAAGTTTTTTAAAGTCATCTCCCATGTTCAAACATTCTTAATTTTTTTATTTGTAAGCATGCTTTTTATAGCTCTAGGGTTATCAGTTGATATGGCAAGAGAGTATCTATTAGCGTCGATTATTATTTTTGTATGGTCGATATTCTTAATAAAAAAGATACTTCCAGCTGGCTATGATATGGTAAATGCTGATGGTAAAATTTTAATTGTTATGTTCCATGGATTATTTTTAATTTTTGCTATTATTATTGGTATTTTAATTAGTGTTATTTTTATGTATGGCTTTAGCTACAATTTAATAATTGGAGTTTTTGCTGGCTACTTTATGCACTTTGGTTACTTGTCGGTTATTATTCTTGATTATGAACTTGAAGAATCACAAGAGCAAGTTGCTGTTGAACATTTTAACTAAAATATTAATATAAACTTTACTTAAGGATAGCTTATGAAGTTTAAAGTTATACTTTTATCTTTGCCTGCTGCTATTATTTTAGCAGTGTATATTGTACGAATAAACCTTTCGTTTGCATCAGACTCAACTGAAGTTATATTTTTTGCTCAGCTGATTGGTGTTTTTTGCTTTGCAATTAGCTGCTTTATTGCAAATATTAAAGCCAAAGAAATATCAGATAATGTTGCTATAATTTTTGGTATATTGCTAATGTTTCTGGTTATTATTATTGAAATGTTTTCATTTAGTATTTTTATGTATCAATTTGTGATGCCTGAGATTATCTCGCTAATTATAACATCATTTGCTTTAATTTTTTGTGTGTCGCTGCTTCCTAAAGAAGTTGAAATTCGTGAAGAAAACCCTAATAAATCGTAAATTAAAAGAACCCATGCTTTGTGCATCGGGTTCTTTTTTGTTGCATAAAAGTTTAAAAGTGTGACATCTCTTTTGAGCTATCTTTAAATAGCTAATTAAGTTACTTTTTTTGTGGAAATTGGCATATTAATTGCAGTATACTGAGTGTAAGAAAAATCAAGCAAAATTATTCAATCTAAAAATAATAAAAGAGTAGGGAATTGTGTTATGTATACAATTTTAATTATGTCGCGTAAAGGTGGCTCAGGTAAATCAACAACAGCAATGAATATGGCAACAAGGTTTGCAAAGGCAAAATATCAAGTTGCATTAATGGATTTTGACCCTCAAAAAACTCTTACAAAGTGGTTTAATAGAAGAGACGAGTATATGCAAGGTAAAAACACTATTTTGCATTCAGCAGCTACAGAATCAAGCTTTAAAGATGAAGTTAAGAACTTAGAACAAGCTGGTTGTGATGTTTTAATTATTGATACTCCACCTACAATTAATGATTTTCATAATGAGTTATTAGATATTGCTGACTTTGCTTTAGTTCCAACAAAAACTACAATGGAAGATTTAGAAACAATTGCAGAGGTTGTTGATGTAATTGAAAGTAACGAAACTGCCTACGGTTTTGTTATTAATGAAACAAAAAATAAAACATTATTATATCTAAGTATTAAAGATGTATTAGTTGAATATGGCGCTGTTTTAGGTACAATTACAGGTACGGTGCAAATTCCTGAAGCTAGTATTAAAGGTTTAGCCTTATGTGAATATAAACCAGATAATATAAACTGCCAACAATATGATAAAATCTTTAAAAATTTAAACAGAAGGTTAAAAAATAAGAAAAAATAAAAAATGCCTATTACAGGCATTTTTTTAATATATATAAAATATTGTTGATTAATTATTTTAGTTATTAGGGTTGTTAGCAGTAGCTGCTTTAAGAAATATTCTATTGATAGTCATCATTATTTTTTAAATAATATCTAAAGGTTTAATTGCTTAGTCAATCTGAATTATTATTCAGAGTTAAAGATATAAAAATTCCAACTTAATTTAGTGTCAACTTTACTGGTGTATTTACAAATTAAACAATTTGTGCAGCATTAAAACTTACTGAATTTACAAATTTTAAAGCAAAGTCTGCAAGATTTTCTTTGCTAGGGCTTGTACCAATAGCAACTAATTTAATATAGTTTGCTTCACCTTTTTTAGGTAAAGATTCTAGCATAAACTGTTGGTCTGTATTAATAAGGTTTAAGTCAAAAATAATCATATCTGGGTTATGAAAGTTTAGTTGTTCAAATATAGTCATAAATTCATTATATGCTAATACAAGATTTTTCGTATCTTTTACTTTTTGTACTAATGCCTCATCATTAGTTAGCATCATAATTTTTTTCATACGTTATCCTTTTTTGTTTTTATTTTTAATATTATATAAAAAAATTAAAGTATTATTCTTTAACATTGTCTAGTAAAGAGTTAACAAAGTCTTTGCTGTTAAAGTCTTTAAGGTCTTCAATCGATTCACCTACACCAATATATGATACTGGAATTTTAAACTCATCAACAATACCAATTAAGCAACCTGCTTTAGCAGAGCTGTCTAATTTAGTAATAGTTAAATGAGAAATTTCAGCACTCTT
>PTJW01000050.1 GCA_002937495.1 Pseudomonadota bacterium
TCACGACAAGGTGTGCATTGTCCGCAAGTTTCATGCTTATAAAATCTTGCAATTCTTAGCATAACTTCTAGTAAGTCAGCATCTTTAGAAATTACTACAACCCCTGCTGTACCTAATGAAGAGTTAAACTCTTTTAATGAGTCAAAGTCCATAATTGCAGTTTCACATTCTTGCTTAGTTAGTAGCTTTGTAGATGAACCACCAGGAATAACTGCCTGCAGATTATCCCAACCACCTTTTACTCCACCACAAAACTCTTCAATAAGTTCTTTTAATGGAACACCAAGTGCTACTTCAATATTTTTAGGATCATTTACATCACCAGAAATTGAGAAAACTTTTGTACCGTGGTTATTTTCTGAACCAAACTGAGTCCACCAGTCTAAACCTTTTTTAGCAATAACACCCATTTGAGCGATTGTTTCAACATTGTTAACAGTTGTAGGGCAACCATATAAACCAAAGTTAGCTGGGAACGGTGGTTTTAGCCTTGGCTGACCACGCTTACCTTCTAATGATTCTAATAATGCTGTTTCTTCACCACAAATATAAGCACCTGCACCCATATGAATGTATACATCACATACACCTGGTTTTAAAAAGCCTGCATCATAAGCTTCATCAATTGCAGCTTGCATTCTTTCAGCTTCATGGTTATATTCACCTCTAATATAAACATATGCTGCTTTTGCTTGTAAGCAATGGCAGCCAATAATTAAACCTTCAACTAAAGTGTGAGGATCATTTCTTAAAATGTCTCTATCTTTACATGTGCCTGGCTCACCCTCATCGGCGTTACAAACTAGGTAGTTTGGCTTTTCTTCTGTTGGATCTGGCATAAAGCTCCATTTAATAGCAGTTGGGAAACCCGCACCACCACGACCTCTCATACCTGAAGGTTTTAATGAATTAATAATATCTTTAGGATCTTTAGCTAAAACATCAGCAAGGCCTTCATATCCGCCTCTTTCCTTATAGCCTTTAATACCCCAATCAGCTGAACCATCTAGGTTTTTAAATACTTTATCTTCAAAGTTTAATGCAAACTTACTCATACAACACCTCTTAACCCTTGTTAGCTTTATCTCGTAGCTGTTTAACCATATCAACTGCAGACTCTGCATCTAATTTAGTTTTATAAGCTTTATTAACTTGAATTACTGGAGATTCAATACATGCACCTAAACACTCTACTTCAGTTACAGTAAATAGACCATCTGTAGACATACCGTCTACAATTTCACCCACTTCCTCTTTTACTGCATCTAAAACTTCACCAACACCATTAACAACACATGCACAGTTTGTACATACTTGTAAATGATATTTACCAACTGGCTTTAAGTTATACATTGTGTAAAATGTTGCTACTTCTTGTACTTTCATTAAAGGCATATCAATAGTATCTGCTACTAATTGCATTAATGATATTGGCAGCCAGCCTTCAAACTGGTCTTGTGCGTAATGAAGTAATGGTAATAAAGCTGACTTTTTACCTTTTTCATCATTTGGATATCTAGCAAAGATAGTTTCAATATGTGCTAGTTGGTTTTTATCCCAAGAATAGCCTTTATCTGCTTTTTCCATTTTTTGTTTGTAGTGTTCGTTTGACGAGTTTTTATACTCGTTTGCTACATCTACAATTTCAACATTTAATTTAACCATTATCTATCTACCTCTCCAAATACAAAGTCAATTGTACCAATAATTGATACTACATCAGCTAACATATGACCTTTACTTAAAAATTCCATTGACTGTAAGTGCGTAAAGCCTGGTGATTTAATTTTACATCTGTATGGTTTATTAGAGCCATCTGCAACTAAATAAACTCCTAATTCACCTTTTGGAGACTCAACTGCTGTATAAGCCTCACCTGCTGGCACAGAAAAACCTTCTGTAAAATATTTAAAGTGGTGAATTAAACTTTCCATATCATTTTTAATATCAGCACGCTTAGGAGGTGAGAATTTAAAGTTTTGAACCTTAATATCACCTTCTGGCATTTTATCTATACACTGACGAATAATTTTTAATGACTCTCTCATTTCTTCCATTCTAACAAGGTAACGATCATAACAATCACCATTTTTACCAACTGGAACTCTAAAGTCTAACTTATCGTAAACTTCATATGGTTGAGCTTTTCTTAAGTCCCAAGCTACATCTGAACCTCTTAACATTGGGCCAGAAAAACCTCTTTCAATAGCTTCACCTGCTGAAACAACTGCAATATCTACAGTTCTTTGTTTCCAAATACGGTTATCTGTAAGTAGTTCTTCATACATGTCGATGTTTTTCATTTCTTCATCAACAAATTCATCGATTCTTCTTAGTAATGAGTCTGGAATGTCTTTATCTACTCCACCTGGGCGGAAGTAGTTAGCATGCATTCTAGCACCTGATGCAGCCTCATAAAAATCAAAAATTCTTTCTCTTGATTTAAATGCATATAAAAATACACTCATCGCACCAATATCTAAAGCATGAGTACCTAAGAACATTAAGTGGTTTAAAATTCTTGTTAACTCACAGAACATTACTCTAATATACTGAGCTCTTAACGGAACATTCATTTGGCAAAGTTTTTCAATAGATAAACACCAAACATGCTCGTTAGCCATCATTGTTACATAGTCAAATCTATCAAAGTATGGTAAAGCTTGTAGGTATGTTTTTTGTTCGATAAGCTTTTCACTGCCTCTATGTAGTAAACCAATGTGAGTATCTGCAGTTTGCACAACCTCACCGTCTAGTTCTAAAATTAGTCTCATAACACCGTGAGCTGCAGGGTGCTGAGGACCAAAGTTGACTTTCATATTTTCGCCAACTAAAACTTCTTTTTTATCAAAGTTATTTGTCATAATCTTACCCCTACTTCACAAATTCGTCTAAATCGAATGGTTTATCTTCTTCAGCTAAGTCTAGGTTATTATTTAAACCAGTCCACTTGCTTTGTGTGTCATAAAATCTTGTATCTTCAGGTAGTTCAACTTCTTTATAAACACATTCTTTAAGATCTTCATCATAAAACATGTCTTTTTTACCATAAATTGGGAAGTCCTTACGCAGTGGATGACCTTCAAACTCATAATCTGTTAAAATACGCTTAAGGTTTGGATGTCCTTCAAATACAATACCAAACATATCATATACTTCACGCTCGTGCCAATCTGCAGATTTAAACATATCTAATACAGACTGAACATGCTCGTTTTCACTAATTTGAGCCTTAACAATAACCCTTGCATTTTTCCTATGAGAAAGTAGCATATAAACTAAGTCAAAACGCTTGTCTCTTTCAGGGTAATCAACAGCTGTAACATCAACAAGCTGCATAAACTGAAGCTCTTTATGTTCTTTTAATTTATGTAAAATATCAATAATATCAACAATACTTACATGTAAAACAATTTGGTTAAATTCGTTTGTAATTTTAACTTGATGATCTTGTAAAACATTTGTAATGCTTTCAATCATCTTTGCGTTATTATCTGTAATGTGTTTATCAAAATGAATCATTATTTTGACTCCTTATTTTTAGGAGCAGAGAAGTGTCTCTCTCTTTTAATTTTCTTTTGTAATTGCATAATACCATAAAGTAAGCTTTCAGGTGTTGGGGGACAACCAGGAACATAAATATCTACTGGTACAATTCTATCTGATGCTCTAACAACTGAATATGAATGATGGTAATAACCACCACCGTTTGAGCATGAACCCATTGAAATAACATACTTTGGTTCTGGCATTTGGTCATAAACTCTTCTTAAAGCTTTAGCCATTTTATTTGTTAAAGTACCTGCAATAATCATAACATCTGATTGCCTTGGAGAAGGCCTAAAAACAATACCAAAACGGTCTAAATCATATCTTGATGCACCTGTATGCATCATTTCAACAGCACAACAAGCTAAACCAAATGTCATTGGCCACATTGAGCCACTTCTAGCCCAGTTAATTAGTTTATCGGCACTTGTTAAAACAAAGCCTGCATTGTTTAGTTCTTCATTTAATGAAGTTGGTAAATTTGTATTTAAATTGTCTTGCATAAGTTTAATCCCACTCTAATGCGCCTTTTTTCCACTCATAAATAAAGCCGATTGTTAATACTAATAAAAAGATCATCATAACGCTGTAACCCATAATACCAAAAGTACCAAATGATACTGCCCATGGGAATAAAAACGCTACTTCTAAATCAAAAATAACGAATAAAATAGATACTAAGTAAAACCTAACATCAAAAGGTTTTCTTGCATCATCAAATGCTTCAAATCCGCATTCATACTGTTTATATTTATCAGGATATTTATTGCTAAATTTTGCAATAAGATAAGGTAAAGATAGTAATACAATCGACAAACCTGTCGCCATTGCTGTAAATACTAAAATTGGAAAATAATTTGCTAGCATAGTTTAATTTTCTTTTATTCTTTTTTTATGATAATTTTATAAGCCTCATTTTATAATGTTTTAGGGCATTTAGTCAAGTATTTTCCTAAAGTTTTTTCAAAGTTTTAACCACAAATTTATTACTGTTTAAACAAAAAACAAGAGTATAAATTATACTATTGCTTTATAGTAATTAAACATTTTAACTTTAAATTAATTTAAATATTAATATATATATAATCACAGAATGTTTGAAAATAAATATATTAATAGACAAATAAAAAAGTAGCATATATGTTTATATGCTACTTTTTAGTTTAGATTCTTACAAAACGCGATACTTTTGTAAAGTGTTTTGCAATGTTTTTGCTTCGAAATTAGAATTTTCATAGCATGAACCTTCTTTCATTATTGCATTAAAGTCAGTTAAGAATTCACTTTCTACAGTTGCTGAAAAATCATAATCACTTGTTTTGTGTATGATTCTATCCATATTTGCATCAAATATTGTTTTTGACATATCATCTGCAAATTCAACTACATCAAAGCCTTCTGCTTGACAATCAAATTCTGTTTCAGAGTAAGATATTACAAAAGTATATCTACCATCAACAAAATGCTTCCCTTCATTATAGTCACCGCCTGATAATGAAAAAACAGACTTTTTATAGTCTGCCGGTACAACTTGAGTATATGCACTTGGAGCATTTATATTATCAACATCATCAGTTGTTGGCAATATACCTGTTCCAAACATCGAGCATAAGGATCCTACAAACATTATACCAAATACAATTGGTGTATTGTTTAAGTTTCCGATAGCTTCTCTTGGGTTTATTAAGAACTTTCCAGTGTTATTCATTGCTATTTTTATTTTTGTTTCTACGAATTTCTTACACATTTTTCCTCCTTAGTTTATAAAACGGTAAGTTAACTGTAATTATAACTTAAGGATTATTTTTGAACCTTTCAAGGGTAAAAATAAAAAAAAGAGGTATTACTACCTCTTTTTCGATTATTACAAGCTAATTAAAAGTCAGCTTTATTAACAATACTGCTTTTAATAACTCGGCATTTTTTACTTGCAAACGGCCCTGAACCATCAAGAACTCTCTCTTCATATATTTCAAAAGAATAATCTTCTAAATCACTTGCAAAAGTTTTTGGAGTATAACGAGTTAAGTCGCCTACTGCATGCATAAACTTTTGCGCTTGACTGTTAAATAAATAAATACGATTAAGGTGGCTAGATGTTGCATTAAACTTACAAACCTCTTTCCAAGCAATATAACCTTTGATGTATTTCCCATCTTTATTTTTTAGTGAACGACCAGTTCTTGAAGAAAAACGCAAAAACATACCATAAACATAACCTTCAGAAGTTTCTACAACTGTATGGTAATTGCTTAGGCTGCTTAGCATTTTAATATCTTCAACTTTTGGCGCTGGGTTTAATGGCTGAATGTGAGGTTTAAGAACATCATTTGGCTGTTCAATAACCTTTTTAACTCTATTCGAGTCAACATCATATGATGTAAATGAAGAAATAACAGAATTTACCACTCGAAATGGCTTAGCGTTATCTTCAGTCATAATGAAATAGAAAACAATAAGCGTTAATGGTAAAACTACAAAGTAACCATACATATTGCGCTTGCGTCTTTTTATTCTATCATTTTTTGATTGATACGTTGTAACAGACATATTTGCCTCGCTTACTCAAATTATCTTGAGTTATTAAGAAAAGTACTGGTTAATAAATTTTATAATATTATAATTGCTTAACTTAATTATTTCAAGTATTAAAAAAAGCCCAAGATTACTCTTGGGACTTTGAATGCACATGCTTTGTTGAAAATGACATTACAATAACTCCAACTCCTGCAAAGATTATTATCATAATAAGAATATAATCCTTACCTGAAGTCTCAACTTCAATATCTGTAAACATGGCGTCGTTATTTGCCTGTGCTTGCTCTAACTCTCGATAGTATTTTTCATCAACACCTTCTGCTAAAATTTCTAAGCCTTGAATAAAAGAACTTAAAGTCATATTTTGCATATTAAAGTTTGTTGCTTTACTAAACAAAGCGAAACACATCAATAAAAGTGCTGTAGAAATATATATAAATCTCATAGACACTCCTTTTAGAAATAAACACAAGTTATTTCATATTTAATGATAACTACTATTTATTTATTATTCAAGCATTTTGCTACTTTTTAGCTAACGGGTGATTTGATAATAATGAATTATACGCCTGCTGATCTGCAATTTTTGTATAAATTTGTGTTGTTGACAAATCTGAGTGACCAAGCATTAACTGAACAGTTCTTAAATCAGCCTTATTTTTAACAAGCTCTGTTGCAAATGAATGTCTTAGTTTGTGAGGAGATAAATCAATACCATATTTAGCACCTAAATCATGAATAATTTTATAAACATACTGCCTTGTAATATGAGAATATGTGCCATTTTTAGATTTCTTTTTAGATGCAAAAACATAGTGTAAATCTGAGTTTTTATATCTATCATCATGTTTTAATGAATTTAAGTGGTTTGCTAAAACTTCAGCACCTAAATTTCCTAATGGCACTAATCTAAATTTAGAACCTTTACCTTTAACCTTTAAAGCCTTACCGTCATTTTCTTCCAAGTCTGTAACGGTAAGCTTAATAAGTTCACTAATACGCAAACCAGTTGCATAAAATACTATTAAAATAGTTCTAGCTAGTTTTTCTGACTCTATTGATAATAATTCATCATTAATAATTT
>PTJW01000051.1 GCA_002937495.1 Pseudomonadota bacterium
CAACGCTTGCAAATTAATAAACTTTTTAATGAAAAAACTCCAAGTTATGATTTAAATAATTTAGTAATATTAGATAATAATCAAATAAAAAAATATGGGGAGTACAGCTCTATACTAACAGGTAGTTCAATGTTGATAGGTAACTCAACTGAACAAATAGAAAATAATAGTTATATCGAACAAAGTTTTAAATTAGTATCTTAACACTTAAAATTAAATATAAAGTTAAGACTAGAATTAAACTTGTAGATTATTTATAAATATCGAAAAATAGACCCAGCAATAATGCTGGGTCTTTAGTTTGTAAAAAAAGTAAAGAGGGCAATTTGCCCTCTTTAAGTAACGATGTTAGGATTAAATAAAGTTTATTAATCCTATGCTATCAGCATGATCAACACTAATTATAATTAGCATTGAAACGCCAAGAATACCAACTCCAGCAAATGACATTGCTCCACCTGCGAACTGCGTCATCTTTGTATTGTAGCTGTTTGAGGAGAGATTTGCGCCTTGCATAGCAAGAGAGAAACCGGCTAAAATCATAATTACTAAAATAAAGGTATAACCAAATAGGTTAACCTGAGAGAAGTAGTTAGAGATAAGTTCAGCACCAGTTACCCAAATTTCAAAGTTCATAATGTTTCCTTAGTATTTATTGAGAAAATACGAATTATAGAGTTAAATAGAGTTAAGAATCTATTATAGTAAAACGGAAAGTTTAAGTTTATAAAATTATATATACTTAAGCATAAATAAAAAGAAAACAAAAAACAGACACCCTAATGTCTGTTTTGTATAATTTAAATTAAATCAATTTTTACATATTTGAACTTGTAAGTTTATTTTTACCTGTAGTTTTTGATGTATATAGTAATTGATCTGCTTTTTCGATAAGTTCTAAGCTTGAAATATAGCTTTTTTTAGCTAAATGGTATAGTCCCATACTTAAAGTTACAGTGTACTCTCTTTCTTTAAAATAATCTTCCACTCTTTGTCGTATTCTTTCACCAACTTGCTGAGCGTTCTCATAATTAGTTTTTGGTAAAATCAAGGCAAACTCTTCACCGCCATATCTTGCAGCTAAATCTTCTCTTCTAGCACAAAGCTGTAATATAGTTGCGATTTCTTTTAGTACACGGTCACCTTCAGGGTGCCCAAAGTTATCATTTACCTTTTTGAAATTATCTAAATCAAACATAATTAATGCTAAGTCAGACTCAGTTTGTAGTTTATCATCTAAATATTCACTTAGCTTACGCTTAAAGCTAGCTTGATCAAATAAACCTGTTAGACCGTCTTTTGTTGCAACAGTTGTTAAATGATGTAGTTTCTGCTCTTCAATAATTGTACAATAGTTCATATTTTTTAAAATATTTTCTAAATAATCATGCACAGTAACAGATAATCCAACATCTCTACCTAATTTAGACTCTAAGTTTTTTCTATGCTGTAAAATACCTTCCCAAATAGATTTTGCTTGTAAAGCAGAAAAACTTTTATACGTTAATGCATATAAGATATCACAATAGAAGTGTTCTTTGCGTGATTTGTAAAGTTTTTCAACAATGTTAATCTCTCGGGCATTAAGGTTTCTGTCACCAGCTAAAGCACAAACTAAGCGAATGTCTAACTCTGGGCTAGACATTACACTTTCTAAATCTCTTTGTATAAATTCTTTTCTTGTTTGTTCAATACTTTTCATAATTTTTATTGTATATTATTTTTTGACAAATTTCTATATCTTTGTTAAGATATTATCAATAAATTTAAACAAATTTTACATAATATAAAAGAATAAAAACATCAATGTCTCAATACTATAGCCAGCCTCATCTAGAAAAGGCTGAATTTGACAGAAAAGATTTTTACAGTGTTATAATGATTATAGCACTATGTTTCTTTTGTGTTTTTTTATATTTAAGAGAGACTAAAAATGTAAATGTTAAAATTATTGAGCCATATTATAAAGAGAGGTTTTATAAGGTTCCATCTAAAAAAGCAAGATTTTCAAATAAAAAATATGATATTGCCGTATCAAAGCTAATGCTTAACGATGGCCTTCGTAAATTAAAATACACAGTTAAAGATTTAAATAGAAGTTTAAATAGCTTCCAAACTGATTTATTAAAACAGCAAGCTATGAATGATATTATTTTAATGCTGCAAAAAGTTAAAGCTGGTGAAATTGAGCATTTTGATGTTTCAAAAATGCAGCAAGCGGTTCTAGAGGCTGGTTATGGTAATATTGACGCTAAATTATTAGAAAAAGCATTAAATGATTACCAAACAAAAGTAGAACAAAAAGAAGCTTTAGAAATTAAATTAGCTCAAGAAAAGCTAAAAACAGAAAAGAAAATGCAAGAAGACTCTAAAGAAGCTGCGGTTTTAGCACAAGATATTGCCAGAGAAATTGCAGAAGAAGAAATTGAAGGTTTTATTCAAAACTTATCAATTATTGCTAGGGTAGGACACTTTGTAATTCAAAAAGTACAAGACGAATAGGAGAATATATGATAATTTTAGGTATCGATCCAGGTTTACAACATACAGGCTGGGGAGTTGTGAGTTATGAAAATGCACATTTAAAGTATTTAGCCGGTGGAGTTATTCATTCAAATGCTAAAGATACTATGGCTCATAGACTTAAAACTTTGCATGATGGTTTAGCTAAAGTTATTGATGTATACAAGCCAAATTCTATTGGTATTGAAGAAGTTTATGTTAACTCAAATCCCCGTACAAGTTTAAAGCTTGGACAAGCAAGAGGTATGGGTTTTCTAGCTGCAGCTAATGCAATGGTTGATATTCATGAATATTCTCCAAAAGAAATTAAAAAGGGTTTAGTTGGCACCGGTAATGCTGATAAAACTCAGGTTGATTTTATGGTGAAAACTTTATTACCAGGTGTTGTTATGGAGTCTAATGATATGTCAGATGCATTAGCGGTTGCTATTTGTCATGCTCACAGCTTAAAAAGCTCTTTATTTAATTTAAAAAGTATGAGATAATATCGCGCATACAAACAAAACAGGGAGTAATAAAATGCAAATCAAAACAAATGAAGACAAATACGGTGTAGTTAGAAAAGCCAACCATTGGGTTGTAGCTATTATGTTTATTGCCTTATTAGGAGTTGGTGTTTATATGACCAATATCCCAGCATCAGACTTAAAGTGGGAGCTTTACGGAATGCATAAGTCATTTGGTGTATTAATTACATTATTTATTGCATTTAGACTTATTTGGTTAAAATTTGATAATAGAATGGATAATTCTAAACTTACAAAACTTGAAAGAATTGGTTCTGCAAGTATTCATGGTTTATTATACTTGCTAATGCTAATTATGCCTATTTCAGGTATGCTAATGTCAATGGCTCATGGTTACCAAGTTAAGGTGTTTAACTTATTTGCTTTGCCAATGTTAGTTAATAAAAGTGATTATTTAGCAAGCCTTATGGGGTCAATTCATTTTTATGCAGGTTACTTTGCAATTGGCTTAGTTGTTGTGCATATTTTAGCAAGCTTATTCCATCATTTTGTTAAGAAAGATGGAATTTTAAGAAGAATGATTTAATTTTTAAACCATAAAATAATAATAAAAAATAAATACTTAAGGATAAAAGTTATGGTAAATACTCTATCAATCGGACAGCGACTATCAAAAGCTAGACATGCTTTAGATAAAAAGCGTTCTACAATTGCTAAAGAGCTTAATATTAGAGAAAGCTATTTAGAAGCTATTGAATCAGATGATTATACAAAGCTGCCAGGTAAGGCCTATGTTTCAGGATTTATTAAGTCGTATGCTGAGTATTTGCAGCTTGACGCTGAAGATATTTTAAAAATGCTAAGGGCAACTCAGGACTTACAAGAAAATTATGAAAATATGCCACAGCAGCTTTATAAAGACTATAAGCGTACTAAGAATATTTGTTTATTAAGTTTTATTGCAGTTTTATTATTAATACTTGGTTTTAATTACTTTAGCTATGTAGATCATCAGATTAATATTAGAAAAATTGAAAATAAAGCAAACTCTGAAGAAACCCTAACAAGCTTTTATAATCAAACTCAGAAAAAACAAACTCCTGAAATTGTAACATCTGAAGAAAAAACAGTTGTTACTGATGAGATTACTGAAAAGACAGTAGTTAAAGAAGATGAGATTTCGTTATACGGTCAAAAAAGTAAGCCTCCATTTGCAAGGGTTTTAATTAAAGCTAAAAAAGATGTATGGATTCAGGTAAGGCCGTTACATAAAAACAGAGTTTATGTGTCTAAAACTATTCCAGCAAATAAATACTATTGGATTACACCATGGGAAAATGTTGTTTTAGATGTTTCAGATGCATCAAGCTTAGAAATTATTATTGATGATAAGAATATGGGTAGAGTAGGCCCTAACTCTAAAAAAGTTCGAGGGTTATTCTTAGATGTAGAATCATTAAATACATACTTTGAAAAACAAGAAAATGAGAACTCTGAAACTATTGAAAATTACTATAAGCCAGTAGAATCAGAGTAAGCAGATAAAGCAGTATAAAAAAGGCAGCTAAGTTAGCTGCTTTTTCTTTACTTTTTTGTATATTTTAGGTAAAATATACGGGTATTATTTATCATAAATTTAATTATAAAATATTTACTATTGGGGAGATGACTGTATATGAACAAGCAAAACTTATTATTAACGCTATTTTTTATAGCTTATATTGCTTTGTTTACTGCGCTTGGTGCTTATATTAACGATACTTACTTATTCCCAACTGCAAAACTTTTAACATTTGAATTTTTTGATGTATTTGCAATAGTTAACTTTATTGGTTTAACTATTTGGGGTGCTGCATCATTATTAAAAAAAGATAATTTATTTAAACTATCAAACTTTATTATTTATATTTTATCAGCATTTTCATTTGCATTTTTATGCTTAATCCATTTAGAAGCAAAAGAAATTTTAGATTACGCGCATTGGCCATTATCTAACCTTTATGAGGTTAGCATTGTTCTATATTCTATTACAACAATCCTTGCATTTTATTTTGTTAAACTTAATAAAAAGCTAACACTGTTTTTATATGTTTTATTAGTTATTGAACTTGGCTTAATTGTTTGGTTAGAATCATTAGGGCAAAATATGTATAAAGAGCTTATGCCAGCTTTAAAAAGCTATTGGTTACCAACTCATGTAGCATTTAATTTTATTGGATATGGTTCATTTGCTATTGCTGGTATGGCAGGGCTTATGGGTTTAATTAAAAACTATACAAATATAAAGCTACTTCCTAGTGTAGATGTTGCTGAAAGTTTAAGCTTTAAAGCAATTGCATTTGGATTCCCATTATTTACAATTGCAACTATTTTAGGTTCATTATGGGCTTATGAAGCTTGGGGTGCTTACTGGAGCTGGGACCCTAAAGAAACATGGGCTTTAATTGTATGGTTAATTTATGCAATTTATTTACATTTACGAGTAACAAACAGAGTTTCAAAAAACACATTATGCATTATTAGTTTTATTGCATTATTAGCAACAGCATTTTGCTTTTTAGGTGTTAATTTATACTTATCTGGCTTACATTCATATGGTCAATTAAGTTAATTTATAAAAGGGTCAAAACAATGAAAAAACAAATTTTAGTATTATCATTATTTGCAGTGCTAGCAGCATGTGCAGGTTCAAAAGAATCTAAAGAAATTATTGGTACAGATGTATCATTATATAACCAAGGTATGGATGCTTTACAGGGTAAAAAATATTCAAAAGCTATTAACTTATTTGAAGAGTTAGACCGTCAACACCCTTACTCAAGCTATGCACAAAAAGGTCATGTTATGACTATTTTCGCTAAATTTGAAAATGAAGACTATGATGAAGTTATTTTTGAAGCAGATGCATTTATTCAAGAAAATGTAGGCTTTAAAAACCTTGCATATATCTATTACTTAAAAGGCTTAGCTGATTATTATAGAATTTCAGATCCTAAGCGTGACCAAGGGCATACTAAAAATGCTTTAGCAACATTCCAAGCTTTAGTTAATAGATTTCCTGATAGTAAATATGCTGAAGAAGCAGAACAAAAAATTATCCTTTGCCAAGACCACTTAGCAAGTAAAGAAATGGAAGTTGGTAGATATTACCAATCAACAGGTAATATGTTAGCTGCAGCAAATAGATTCCAAACTGTAGTAAATGAATACCAAAGATCATCACAACACCTGAAGCTCTATACCGTAATTGCAGAGGTTTACACTGCATTAGGTTTAAATGATGAAGCTGTAAGAGCATTAAGTATTTTAGGTTATAACTACTCAGGCCAATCTGTATGGTATGAAAAAGGCTATGACTTACTTACAAATATTGATGACCATGAAAGAAAATACAAAGACCAAGACTGGTACCAAAAGTTCACTAAAGGTGTAAATAAAGTATTTTATAACTAATTTATTATAATTTTACAAATAGGGTAGTATTATGCTAGAAAGACTAACAATTAATAATGTTGTTTTAGTTGAAAAACAAGAAGTAGATTTAAAAAATGGATTTATCGCTCTTACAGGTGAAACTGGTGCAGGTAAATCTGTTTTTATTGATTCTATTGCCTTAACATTAGGCCAACGAGCAAACGCTGAATATATTAGAAATGGCGAAGATAGTGCAACTATTCAAGCTGATTTTTACTTTAAAGATGATCATAAAAGCGTATCTCAATTAAAAGACTTTGGTATTGATGTTGACGGTAACGAATTTTCTATTAGAAGAAAAATTACAGCAGATGGTAGATCTACTATTTTTGTAAATGGTAGTAAGGTTACTCAAACACAAATTAAGTCAATTGCTACTCATTTGGTTGATATGCACTCGCAATATGATAACCAAGTACTTTTAGATGCTAAAAATCATGTTGATTTATTAGATAACTTTGCAGGCATTGATAAGTCAAAACTTATTGCTGCATATAAAGACTACAAAACAAAAAAAACAGAACTTGACAGCTTTAAAGATAAAGCTAACGACCAAGAACGTGAACTTGCTTTACAAAAGTCATACCTTGATGAGTTAGAAACTTTAGATGTAAAAGCTAATGAATTAGATGATTTAATGGCAGAAAGAAAAATGCTTATGTCATCTGAAAAAGTTATTG
>PTJW01000052.1 GCA_002937495.1 Pseudomonadota bacterium
ACTGAAATGTGTAAATTTATCGCCAGTGAAATGCCTAAAATCTATGAAGATTTTAACCTTTTATCTAATCTAGTAGTTAAGTCTAATGGCTTTATCGACTTTTATATTCATGATTTTTATAATTGCTTAAAACCTTTATCTAAAAGTGAAATAAAAGACTTTTATAAGGCAAATATTACAACTTTAGAAAATTATAGCATAGTATACAAAAAAATATATTTTAACTTAAATGATAAATATACTGGTAGTAATTTAGACTCACGAAATAAAATTAATTTTATTCTTAAATCATCACAGTTATAAATACTAAAAATAAATAACATATAATTATATAAAAACTCTTATATATTATACTTAAAAGTGTTTTATTTTTAAATATGAGACATTTGTGATGAACTAATAGGCTTATTTTGATTGATTTTTAAGCTATTTTTTTATTTTTTACTAGAAAATCTCAGCGTTTTATTGTATACTGCTTGCGTTCACTGAAATTAAAACACACAAAATATCGAAGGAATTTTATTATAATGAACCTAAAAGATGTTAAAATTGAAAAAAGATCTGACTTAGAAAGAAACGTAACAATTACTGTTTCTGCTGAAGATATCGCTAAAATTATTGAAGAAAACACTCAAAGAGCTGCTAAAAACGCGAAACTAGACGGTTTCAGACCTGGTAAAGCTCCTATCACTGTAATTAAGCAAAAGTACAACGACCAAATTATGGCTGAAACAATGCAAACAGTTGTTTCTCAAGGTCTAACTAAAGTTATTACAGACGAGAAATTTGATATTGCTACTCAACCACACGTACACCACACAGAGTACAAAGATGGTGAAGATTACACATTCTCTGCACACTTTGAAATTATGCCAGCTGTAGAGCCTAAAGGCTACCAAAAAGCTAAGCTAACTAAAGATGTTGCTAAAGCTACTGATGAGCTAACTAACGAACTACTAGACAAGTTCTTATCATCACAAGTAGAATACAAAGCTAAAAGAGCTGATGCTAAAGCTAAAGACGGCGATCAAGTTAAAATGAACGCAATCGGTTACAAAGATGGTGTTGCATTTGAAGGCGGTAAGCTAGATAACTACCCTCTTGTATTAGGCTCTAAGTCATTCATCCCTGGTTTTGAAGAAGGCCTAGTTGGCGCTAAAAAAGGTGATAAAGTTTCTCTAGACTTAGCATTCCCTGAAGAATACCACGCTAAAGAACTAGCTGGTGCTCCAGTAGTATTTGAAGTTGAAGTTTTAGAAATTGCTTCTCCTAAGAAAGCTGAACTAACAGATGAACTAGCTAAGAAATTTGGTTACGAGTCAGCAGAAAAACTAACTGAGTTCGCTGCTTCAAGAGTTCAAGAAGACTTAAACAACGCTTCAGAGCAAAAGCTAAGAAGAGAACTATTTGACCTACTAGAGAAGAAGAATGACTTCACTTTACCTGAGTCAATGATTGAAAACGAATTTAACGCTATCTGGCAAGCATATGAGATGGACTTAGCAAGAGCTGGTAAGACTATCGCTGATATGGACAAATCAGAAGAAGAGCTAAAAGTAGAAAACAAAGGTTTAGCTGTAAGAAGAGTTAAACTAGGTTTAGTTCTATCTAAAATTGGTCAAGAAAACAAAGTTGAAGTTAAAGATGAAGACATCGCTGCAGAAATCAATAAGATTGTTGCAATGTACCCTCAACAAGCTGACCAAGTTAAAGCATACTACGCTAGCCAACAAGGTAGAAACGAAATCGTAGGCCCTCTATACGAGAAAGCTGTTTGCGACTTCATCTACACACAAGCTGAAATTAAAGAAAAAGAAGTTAAAGCTGAAGAATTACTTAAAGAATTCGCTTAATTTCTAAATAAATAAAAAGGCAGTCATATGACTGCCTTTTTCTATTTTTAATTGCAGAAATCTTGAATTTACGATATTATGTTATATAATAATAACAATAAATAATTAATTAAATCAAAGGATTATTTTAAATGTCTAGTAATATAGATCGCAGAAAAGATAGTGGATTTAACGAATATAAAGCTTATAAGTCTTTTAATATTAAGGAACAAATAAAAAAAGAACGACGCTCTGATAACTTAGAAAAATTAATAGAAGTTCAGCAACAGAAAAAAGTTTACTATATAACTTTAGGTCTTTGTCTTTCATTAAATATAATTCTATTAAGCCTTGGTTTTATTGGTTTAGGAGGTAATTAATATGTTTAATTTAACTTTACAACAAAAAGGTTGGCTTCAGGCTTTTATTGCTATTTTAGTATTTTTAGGTATAAATCAAGTAATGGGTAGATTTGCATCTTCAGTGTTAGAAGTTCATCCTATTATATATTCTTGCGTTGCATTTAATTCATGCGCTTTAGTTTTAATTCTAAATGGTGGCAGAGGTTCTTTAGCTAAAGAAACAATGAGAAGCATTGATACTTGGCTTTATGGCATAGTTTTAATGTTTAGTTATATTATTGGAATGCTTTTATTTAGCTATATATCAGCAACACAAGGAACTCTACTACAAAAAGTAAGTGTTCTTTTAGGGCTTATTGCAAGCTGGATATTTTTTGCTAGAAAACCAGATATATTCCAAGTAATTGGAACCGCAATAATTACCGTTGGTGTTATAATTGTATCTATTGGTGTTGAAAGTGAAAATAAAGGAATTATTTATTTACTTGCTTTACTATATGGGATATTTCAACTGGTACGCATATTTACTGCTGAACTACATAGACCACATGCCAAAGCAGCAAAAAGTAAAAATGATCCAAAAGCAAAATCAAGAGTAATTGGATTTGTTATGTTTATTGTAAGTACTATGTTTTTACTACTAACATTTATGATAGCTCTAGCACAAGAGCTGCAAGCAACTCCTATTAAAAATTTACCTACTTTATCAGATTTCTCTCACCCTGGTACTATTTTTGCTGGATTTATTACAGGTATTTTAATAGTTGCACCCTCTAGACTACTAGAATTTTCAAGCACAAATATTATTAAAGCAGAAAATTTCACAACTGTTACTGCCCTATCATTTATTGCTACAGTTTTCTGGGAAAATATTTCTGCACCATTTACCGGTATTGATGTTACTGATATTAGTAATTTAGACTTATTTGCAGGTGGTTTAATTACTGCAGGTGGCTTATTAATTGCACTAACAAGAAAGCTTGCAAAAAAAGATATTACTGCCGAGTATTTACAGATTGAAACTCAAAATTTTGAACATATTGATGATACTAGAAATATTATTGCCAATTCATTAGAACATTTTAAACATGATATTAAAAAGGTATCTACTGCTTTAGATATTCCCACTGATATTATAAAAAGTATTATAAATGATAAAAATAAGAATTTATCATTTAAAGAGTATACTTTAAAAAAAGTATCTAGAAATTATCGTATAAATATTGCCCAAAAAGATAGTTTAACAGGACTACTTAATAGATCTGGCTTTTTAACAAAGTTACGAGCAGCTGCAAATGAAGAAGATACTTTAAGCTTAATGTATTTAGACTTAAACAAGTTTAAGCCTGTCAATGACACTTACGGACATAAAGCTGGAGATTTTGTTCTTGAACTTATCGGTAAAAGATTAAAAGAGCTATTCCCCAATAAATCACTAGTGACACGACTAGGAGGAGATGAGTTTTGTATTTTACTAATTGGATATGATAAAAAACAAGCAGCATCTAAGCTAGACATTGTTAATAATAAAATTGAAGAACCTATTAGCTATCAAGATAATATTATTAGTGTAGGCACTTCTATTGGTTTAGCATCATTTCCTGAAGATACTAATAGTTTAGAAGACTTGCTAAGCTTAGCAGATAAAAGCATGTATATAAAAAAAGATGAGAGATAAAATAAAAGAGCCTTAGTAGGCTCTTTTTTTAATTTGTAAGTTTATTATAAACATCTTCTTTATCTAATTTTAAATATGGTAAGTCAGGCCATGCATCAATAGAATCATCGCTGTAACGAGGTAAAACATGAAAACAGAAGTGATTTACACCTTGTTGTGCTGCATTACCGCTTGCATGTAAAACATTAAAGCCATCAGCTCCTAATTTAGCTGTAAGAATTTCAGTTACTTTTTTTAATGTAGACATCATATCTGCAAGTATATCTTCAGGAACATCATCAATAATTTCATAATGACCTTTTGGAGCTAAAATAATATGCCCTTCTACTTCCATTTGCTTTGGTAAAAAGCACATTGTTGTACTATCTTCATAAATAATATATGCTTGTACTTCTTTTTTTGCTACTTTACAAAAAATGCAACCCATGTTCTCATCCTTTTATTTTATATATAACCTTTAACCATTATAACAATATGGTTTAAAAAGTCACTATTTATTTTAAATTTAAATACTTCTTTTTAGATATATTGTGTTTAATTTGCATAAAAAAATAAACTAGGCATTTACGAAATAGTTTATTTTTTTATTTTTAGTTTTCTAAACCATCTTTAAAAAAGTAGTCTAAAATTTCTAACTCTTGTTTAATAATTTTTAGTCTTTGAGCTTCTTCTGCATCATCTGCTTTTTCTAGCTTAACTATTTCAGCTTTAAATGCAATATCATAAAACTGTTCAATTGTTAAATCTTTAGTTAAATAAAATACAGTTAAAATTGATGATGTTGAAATTCTACTTAAAAATAAGCTAATAAATAAGTCTCTATTTGATAACTTTTCAATATATTTATCAACTAATTTTAATGACTCTAACTTAAAGTTAATTTCACCAAAGTCTGATACAGGGTGTAAGTCCTGCTCAATATTTAATAAATCTTTAAACTTATTAATTAATGGCTTATATATACTTGTTTGATACTCATAAAACTCACTATTTGGCTTATCAATATAAAACAGTAAATCATTTTTTAAGTAAGACTTAATTTGTAGTTTTGAACCTTCAATATTTTCAGGAGTATTAACAAAGTCTACATAGCTTGAAACTAAGTTAATCCATTTTGACTTAAACTTATACTTTTCATAATCTTCTTGCACTGCTTGTACTTGCATAATAGTATCTGCAAAAATTTCATGACCTTGTTTAGTTTTTAGCCTTTTAGATGCTAATGTTAGATAATATTTTTTATCAACAAGTTCAAAACCTAACGGCATATTTAAAATAGATTCTTTATTCATAAAATTATTTATATCTCTTTATTTTTGAAATAGGAAATCTTGAACATTTTGCTCTAAGTTACCTTTATCATCATAATCAAAGTAAGTTTTAATTTCTTTTTTCTTAGCTTTTTTAATAATGTTTGTTGTTACAAGTCTGTTAAAACCATCAATAACACCTTTTGGAGTAATTTTATCTTGAATAATATCAAGCTGGTTAATGTTACCACTAATAACTACACCTAAGTTGTTTCTTCTTAACTGCTCAGGTTCTACACGATAGTTTAGAGTTAAGTTAGCTAAGTCAACCTTACCTTTTGCAGTAATAGAGTCACCTGAAAGATTAAAGTCAATATCTGATGTTCTTAATACACCATCTCTAATTGAACCAACTACTTTCATTTCATTAATTGTTGTATCAAAGTTTGTTTTGCCTTTACCTTGTAGTAAGCTTTTAGCAAATACAGCTACGCCTGAATCATCTACTTTTCTTAAAACAATATCTTTAAAGTCTAGGTTTAATGAACCAGAAAGCTTACCTAATAATGCTTTTAATGAAACACCTGTACCTGATAAGTTAAACGCACCATCTAAGTTAAACTCTGCAGTTTTTGTAATATATGTTGGTAGTAATGTATGAACAGGGAAATCTTGAGCTTCAGCCTTAACCTCAAAACCAACCGGAGAGTTTAAACCAGCATTTGCTGTTAACTTAATAAAACCATCTTTATCTGTTTTAAGATTCAACTGGCTAACAATTAAGTTGTTATTTTCTAAGTTTGCTTTTAGGTTAATTTGATAGAAAGTTCTATTACCATAAGTACACTCTAAACAAACAATAGAAGTGTTAACTCTTAAGTCATTAACATATGAGAAGTCTAGTAGCTCATCTGACCACTCTAGTTTACCACCTGCGTGGTCTGAGTCATCTTTTTTAATGTAAATTTTATCAATATCTAATTTAATAGATGATGTAACACCTTCTCTATCTTTTGAAATATTGAAGTTACCTTTTAACTGGTTGTACTTAGACTTAAGATCAATCATAGACATTTCTAATCTGTTTTTAGAAACATTAACTTCTGATGTTAGCTCTAAAGCTTTAAGATCTAGGTATTTTTCTTTAAGTTTAAATACTGTGTGGTTAAACTTAAGGTTATTTGCATCAGCAAACTTAGCACTTAGTTTACCAACAAACTGTACTTTAGATAATTTGTATGGGTTGTTTAGTAAACCTTGTAAGTTAACATCATGGTCTTGTGAAGATAGTTGAGTTTTAACTCTTAAACTATCTGGATTTTCAATATCAACATTAATATTTACTTTTTGCTCATCACCATTATAAACACCTTTAAGCTTTGTAGTTAAAACTGTTTTGCTGTCTCTAACGATAGTACCATAAATTTTTGTAATTTCTTTGCTTGTATCTTCTTTTTCATCTACATAGCTAACTGTACCGTTCTCAACTACAATTTGACCAAACTGAGTTAAACCAGCTAAAGTATTTTTTAGCTTTCTTGAGTAGTATCCTGAATTTTTAACCTTTAAAGGCTCCCAGTTATTTCTACCCTCTTCATCTGTAATAAGGTTAACTTTAGGTCTGTTAACAACCATTTCATCAATTGAAAAGTTGAACATTAATAAATCTGATAGTTTTTTACTTAAAATAACATGGCCAACTTCAGCTAGCTTTGTATTGCTTGAAACTGAGTCTACAACGATATCTTCAGCATAAATTTTAGGGTTTGGCATTAGCTGAACTTGTAAGTCACCGTTAATTTTAACTCGGTAACCTAGATGCTCACCTACTAAGTTTTCAACAATACCTTTATTGTTTTGCCAGTTAACAAAAGTTGGGGCTGTAAAAACAATAATTACACA
>PTJW01000053.1 GCA_002937495.1 Pseudomonadota bacterium
TTATTCAACTTTATCAGCTTGGCCTGATGTAAGTTCGATTGAAGTTGGTCTACCGAAGATAGAGATAGAAACTTTAAATTTACCTTCTTCAGCGTTAACTTCTTCAACAATACCTTGGAATGAAGCGAATGGGCCTTCTTTAACAAGAACTTCGTCACCAACTTCAACATTAAGGATTGGTTTAACTTCTTGTACGCCTTCTTCCATTTGTCTAAGCATAAATTCTGCTTCTTTTTTTGAAATTGGAAGAGGTTTTTTGTTTGCACCACCGCCAACAAAACCACTAGCTTTAGAAATTGCGTTAACAATTTGCCATACTTCGTCTGTCATTTCACAGTACATTAGTAAGTAGCCTGGGTAGAATTTTCTTTCAGATGTTTTAGTTACACCTTTTTTTACCTGTGAAACTTGTTCTACAGGAATAAGAACTTCTTGTACTTTGTCTTCTAAGTTATTAATAATAACTTGCTCTTTAATAGCTGCTTGTACTTTTTTCTCATAGTTTGATTGAGTTTGGATTACATACCATCTAAAAGCCATTTTTACACCCTTTATTTAAATTAACAAGCCTCTTTATACTAAGAGGCCATAAAATTAAAATTTAACAAAAAAATCAATTGCTGCTTGTAATAAGTTGTCTACTAATAGTAAGTACAGAGCAATTAGAACTGAAATAATAGTAACAATGATTGTTAGCATTCTAGTTTGCGCGAAGTTTGCCCATGTTACTTTTTTAGCTTCTGACTTTACTTCTCTTAAAAATTTTAATGCTTTCATTTTCATATCCTCGATATAATTTAGAGTAAAATACTCTATTGAAAAAATTTGGCAGGGGTGAAAGGACTTGAACCCTCAACCTTTGGTTTTGGAGACCACTGCTCTACCAATTGAGCTACACCCCTGGAATTTTTAGACTAAAATCTTTGTCTAAAAAAATGAACCCCTTGCAGGCTCATAATTAGAATATAATACAAAACAAATAGATTTTCAAGCTTTTTATTGCAAATAATGAAAATAAGGGAATATTTATTGAAAATAATAATATCATATGTTACTTTTTTATCATAAATATTTGCTGATGTTTATTATATTAGCAAGGGTTTTAAAGTAAAATTTAAATTAAAAAGTGGGTGTTTAAATATGTATTTATTATCACAAAATTATATAACATTAAGCTTGTTAGCTGCATTTTTTGTCAGCTTTTTTTCATGTAAGTATGTTATTAGGTTTGCAAATAAGTTTTTTAGGGAAAAATCTGTAAATGTAGGCTCAGGTTTATTTTTTGCTCCAATCATTATGTTATTATTTATGCCAATTATGATGACTGAGTTCGGAAAATATCAAGAATCATTATGTTTATCATTTATAATGTTTGGCTCTGCAGCTGCCATGTTAGTAGGTTTTTTAGATGATAAAGTATATTTTACTGATAAATCTAGACTAGTAACTTATTTGGCATTAACATCAGTTCCGGTATTTTTATTACCGCAAGTATTTCCAGCTATTCCATATATTTTAGAAAAGATTATTTTAGTATTAGCCTGGACAGGTTTTATCAAGCTTTATAACTATATGTACCAACAAGATGGTTATATTATTTTACAAGCATTAGCTACTTCATTTATTTTATCAATAGTTATTCCGCTTTTTGCACCATTATATTTAACTATTGCATTAGTAATGCTAGGATTTTTAAGAGTAAGTCTGCCAATTTCAAATACTAAAATACCAACTGGTAATATTGGTGTAACATTCTTAAGTTACTTGCTAGGTGGATTAATGTTAGTATCATTAACAATTGATGCAATGATTATATCAGCTCTATTTGCTGTAATTATTGCTTTATCTATTATTATTTTATATGCAAGGCATAAGTTATTCACTAAGTAAAAAAAGAAGCTCTTAAATGGAGCTTCTTTTGTTTTAGAATAATTTTGTGATATCTTCGTATGTTTCTTTAGTTCCATATAGAACTTTAAAGTCTTTTGTTTTAGGGTTTTGACAAAATAGAGTATTACCTTTTAATGACTTTCTGATACCTTCTGTTCTTAAGTCTTTAAACCTTAAGCATCTATATTGCTGGTAGTTTATCGCATCTTTTAAAATAGAGTACCTAAGAGTATTTCTCATTACTTGATTATCGCCATATCTATTAACAATTACATCAAACTGTTTTTTATAGTTTGGATTAACTTGGCGGTAAATTCTCCAAACTGCTTTTTTAGATGGTCTGTAAAGTTGGGCAACTCTGTTTGTTCTTCCATCATTTTTAAATTCTAAGGGTTTATCTCTTAATGTAATGAAACTATCGTGGATTTTGCCATCTTTAGTCATTAGCATTAATCTCCAGTTAAATACTGATAGGGGTTGTGCTAAAACATGAGTTTCAGTAATTTCTAAGTTCAACGCTTTTGCATAGTCTGAAGCTGCAAACCTTGCTTTAATTGCAAAGCTAAATACTGCAAGTAAAAAAATAGCTACAATAACCAAAGAAACTCTTGCAGCATCTCTTCTTGAAGTTTTAGATACTGCTGTCATAATTACACCAGAAGTTAAGATTAAGAATAAAATTAAGTTGAAACTATGTAAAATATTAAAGCTAAATTTAATATCTGAGAATGGGTAGAATAAGGCAAGCTCTGTTGTGCCAAGTAGGTTAAAGAATAATACAACTAGCATAGTACCTAATATACTAGGGAATAAAAACTTAGCATCTACCTTGTTACCAAAAACAGTATTAAAAAATGCTGTTAAACCTAAAGCATAGACTGGCGTTAGAATAATTGATGATAAAAATGTATTATGATAGGCAAGTTCAATAGGTTTGCTTAAAAATGTAAAGCTATAGTCTAGATATGGGAATATTGCACAAGTAATGGCGATTAGAAATCTTCTATCACCTAATCCAGAAATTTGCTGTTTATTTTTTGTTTTTAAAGCAAATATAGTTAATATAGCAATAAGTATGCTTAATATTATATTCATTAACTAATTTTTACCCCATTGTTATAGTTTTCAACTGCGTATTTTTTAGCACCTAAAAATGCTAACTGTTCATTTAAAAGAGTTAATTGTCTTTGAGATTGGTTTTTTACAAAATAAACATTTTCAAATATTTCTTTTAATGATTGGTTTAATTCTTCAATTAAACTAGTACTACCTATTAGCACAATATTAGTGCCTTTGTCAAATTCTGCTAAGTTTTTTAATAACAATGACTTGATGACCGCAAAGGCTGTTTTTAACTTATCTTCAGTTGTTATTTGGCTTAACATTATTAGGTTAATTAAGTCTTTTTGTAGTTGTTCAAGGTTATCTACTTTTAATAATTTATTAACAATGGCTTGGTCAACTTCACCTTGTGAAATAAGGTATGAAACCTGCTCTGGTGATACATTACAGTATAATGATAAGAACCTTAGAATACTGTATCCTAAAGTACTATCAAGGTAAGAAACTGCATCATTTACTTTATAAATTTCAAAGTTTTCATCTAAGTTAATTACTAGTGATTGTTTTAAGCTTTTAGATTTTACAATTAGCTTAAAATAGTCTGAAAAATTGTCAGTATTTAAATCACAAATTACAGGAATTTGCAGTTTTTTGAATAAAAACTTAGAAATATCTGCTGTTAAATCATGTCCTAAGCTAGGGTTTTCAACGCAAATAAAGTCAACATCGTTAAATGTTAGATTGTTTTCAGTTAAAATAGATGTGATAGTTTGGGCAATATCTAAAGAAAATTTGTCTGTTAGATCTCTTAGCTCTGAAGCTGTAAAGTTATAGCCTTTAATTTTCTTCATTAAAGATGAAATCTCTGTATCTACAATTTTTTCGAAACTTGCAATAAACTCAAAAAAGTCTTGCCCGTCAGTTTCAGCAATACATGTAATAATTTTTTTCTGGTTTATATCATATCTTGATGAAATTGCATAATATGTTTCTAAACTTTTTTTCTTTAACATAACCTAAAGCTCCTAAATTTCTTGCAGTTTTGCGCCATTTATATTATACTTTAAGCTAGTTTTTTATGACTATCAATAAATTTAATTAAATAGAATAAATAAGAGGTAAATAACTATGACACAAATGCAACAAGATCAAGTGCCACAGCATGTGATTGATGAGGCAAATCGCCAGTTAGAAATTTTAGTAAAGGGTGCAGAAAATGTAACTCCAGTAGAAGGCTTACGACAAAAACTTATTTATTCTATCTATCACAATAAGCCTCTTAAAGTTAAGTTAGGCGTTGACCCTACATCTCCAGACATTCACTTAGGTCATACAGTTGTTTTACAAAAGCTAAAACAATTCCAAGACTTAGGCCATACTGCAATGTTCTTAATTGGTGACTATACAACAAAAATTGGTGACCCAACAGGTAAAAGTAAAACTCGTCCTGTTTTAACAGATGAAGAAATTAAGAAAAATGCTGAAACTTACAAAGAACAAGCATTAAAAATTTTAGACCCATCTAAAACAGAACTTTTATATAACTCACAGTGGTTAAACGAGTTAGACTTTGCTGATGTTATTAAGCTAATGGCAAGAGTAACAGCAAACCAAATGATTCAAAGAGACAGTTTTTCAAAAAGACTTAACGCAAATAGCCCTGTAGCATTACACGAGTTTGTATACCCGCTAATGCAAGGTTATGATTCTGTAGCAATGGATGCAGATGTTGAGCTAGGCGGTACAGACCAAACATTTAACTGCCTTATGGGTAGACAGCTGCAAAAGTCTTACGAAAAAGAGCAGCAAATTGTTATTACAATGCCACTTCTTGAAGGTTTAGATGGTGTTGAGAAAATGTCTAAGTCATTAGGTAACTATGTTGCTATTGATGATGAACCAAGAGATATGTTTGGTAAAATTATGTCAAATAATGATGATCTTATGTGGAAATATTACTTATTCTTCTCTGCTAAAACAGTAGCTGAAATTGAAGAAATGAAGGCTAAAGTTGAAGCAGGTGAACTTCACCCAATGGAAGTGAAGAAAGATATCGCTCAAGAAGTTGTGGCAGGTTTACACACTGCTGAAGATGCAGCTGCAGCAAGAGAAAACTTTAACCAAAGATTCTCAAAAAATGCAATCCCTGAAGATTTAGACGAAGTGAAACTTGAAATTGAAGAAGCTACTCGTTTAGCAGTAGTAATTAAGCAAGTTGGTTTTGCACCATCAAATTCAGAAGCTAACAGACTTATTAAATCTGGTGCTGTAAAAATTAATGGTGATAAAATTGATGATATGGGCTACATGGTTGAGCCAGGCTTTGAAAGCTTTGTTCTGCAAGCAGGTAAGCGCCGTATCGCTAAAATTGTTTAATTTAAAAAAATACATATTAATAAAATAAAAAAGCTACTAATTAAAGTAGCTTTTTTTGTTTGTAAGTTGTTGAATAATATTAAGTGTTAGTATTTGTTCAGTTTTGTTTTATATTACTACTTATAAATGTATAAGAATAATAAGAGGGCTGTGTTTAGCTAAAATCTATGTTTGTTGAACCACTATAAACACAGCTCTCTATTAGTTATTTTTATAAAAAGCTAGCAGTAGTTGCTAGCTTTATTTTTTAATTATTTTCTTCTTGTAGGCGATTTAAATGTGCTTGACTTGCTTTAGTAAACTGCTTTTCTTGCTCTTGCTTTGCAAATTGCAAGTACCAGCTGCTTCTACCAAATTTACGAGCTTTTTGCTCGTATGATGTTGTATGCCAGCCATCTGGTTCTATACACCATTCATTAGGATATTGTGCAATAGTATGAAATTTACCATGGTTTAAAACATGCTTAATCATCCATAGTGCATAATCAGTAATATCAGTTGCTAAAATTAGCTTGCCTTCTGGTTTAATAATTCTGTGTGTTAAATCAAGAAGTTCTTGGTTAACAATTCTTCTTTTCTTGTGTTTTGTTTTAGGCCATGGGTCTGGATATAAAACCATTACAGTATCTACAGCGTCTTCTTGAATATTCTCTAGCAGAATTCTAGCATCTTCATAAAATAGCTTTAGATTTTTTAAGTCATGTGCTTCAATTTCTTTAGCAATTTTTTCTAAAGAGTTTTTAAACACTTCGCATGCAATATATAGATTGTTAGGGTTGTTTTTTGCTCTATGGATAATTTGCTCACCTTTACCGCAACCAACTTCAATTAAAATTTCTGTTTCTGGGTTGTCATCTTTTAGTGTTTTTGCTTCATCTAGAGTAATAGAGTGTTTATCAAGAGTTCTATCTAAAGCAGCTTGTTCATCTTTACTCATTCTATTTGCTAGTCGCCCAAAACTTCTTAAAGTTCCGTCTTTTACAATATTTTCTTTTTCCATAGTCTTTTAAATAATCCTTTTGAATTTCTTTAACAATATTGTATAATATATAACATAATTTATAAAAAAATAAAAGGTGTAGATGAATATGTTAAAAAAAGGTGCAATGTTTGGACTTGATGCAAGGATAGCACTAGCAATCTTTGGAGCATTAAGTGTAATATCAGGAGCGGCATTATATAGTGCAATTCAACAGTCAAAAGTAATTGCAGTAGTCGCAGACTTAAACGAGGTTCATAAAGCATTTGAGCAATACTGGTTAGATACAGGACAAAAAATTGGCAGGGTTGGAGCATTATCTTTTGATGTTCAAGAATTAGTAGATAATACAGATAATGTATCAAATTGGAATGGCCCTTACTTGCCTTATGCAAAACATTCTTCAATGACTCACGCTTTAGCTTATCCTACTTATGATGCGGTTAAGGTTTTTGGCCGTTCTGTAAATGATGCATGGGGTGGAACAGCAACAGTTGATTCTGTAATGCCTTCAACATGTACTGGAGTGCAAGAACCTTGCGGTCGCTGGGCGATGATTGAACTTATGGATAAAACAATGGCAGATGCAATTGATGCATATATTGATGGTTCAGTAGATAATAAAAATGGTCGTTTAAGAGTTTATTGTGCAGCCGTTGGTAAAAACTGCACAGTTTATTTC
>PTJW01000054.1 GCA_002937495.1 Pseudomonadota bacterium
TTTACTTCTTTAGCACCTGCTAATAGTTGTTCAGGGTTTAAAGCAGCTTTAACTTTAATTTCTGCTAGTTCTTTTTCAAGTTTTCTAACTTGTTTATTTAAAGTTTCAAATCTAGCTTCAAGGTCTTCAGCTTTAAACTTAGTTGCTAGTTCTAGGCTAGCTAGTTGTGCATCTCTTGAGTTTAAGTATCTTGCAGCTTCTAAACCAGTAACAGCCTCAACACGACGAATACCTGCAGCAATTGAACCTTCAGAAATAATCCTAAATGTACCAATTGTACCAGTGTTTTTAACATGAGTACCACCACAAAGCTCTACAGATTTAAAGCCTTTGCCAATTTCAGTTTCAATTGTTAAAACTCTAACTTCATCATCATACTTTTCACCAAATAATGCCATTGCACCAGCTTCAACAGCTTCGTCTTTAGACATTACTTTAGTTTCAACAGGAATTTCTAATGCAATAATTTGGTTAACTCTATCTTCAATTTTTTTAATTTGCTCTAAAGTTAAACCTTCATTAGCAGAAAAGTCGAATCTCATTCTTTCAGAATCAACTAACGAACCTTTTTGGAATGCATTTTCACCTACTACTTCGTGTAATACAGCGTGGAATAAGTGAGCTGCTGTGTGGTTTCTTTCAATAGCTTTATGGTTTGCATAAGCAACGCTAGCATAAACACTATCGCCAGTTTTAATGCTCTGTTCAATACTTGTTACCGTATGAACATAAACTTTACCGTCAACCATTTTTTGAGTATCAGATACGCTAATAAAACCTTCTGTTTGTTTTCTAGTAAATGTACCTTTATCACCTACTTGTCCTCCAGCTTCAGCATAAAATGGAGTTTTATTTAAAACAACATAACCTTTATCGCCAGCTTTTAGCTCTTCAACTTCTTGTAAGTCTTCGTTTACTAAAGCAACAATTTTGCTAATAGAATCTTGTGATTTATAACCAACAAATTCTGTAGCTTCTACTTTAGCTGCAATATCAAACCAAACTGTTGAAGTTTTTGTATCTGTTGAACCACCAAGACCAGCTGCTCTAGCTCTTTCTTTTTGCTCTTGCATGCATTTATCAAAGCCTTCGTTGTCAACTTCAATACCTCTTGCTTTTAAAGCATCTTCTGTTAAATCTAACGGGAAACCAAAAGTATCATATAATCTAAACGCTACATCACCAGATAGAACATCACCTTCTTTAAGATCTTTAGCTTCTTCTTCAAGAACTTTAATACCTTGGTTTAATGTTTTGTTAAATCTGTCTTCTTCGTTTTTAACTGTATCTTCAATCATGCTTTTAGCTTGCTTAATTTCAGGGAAGTCATCACCTAAAACATCTACTAAGTATTTAACACAGTTATAAATAAATGATTTGCTTGAGCCTAGTAAGTTAGCATGACGCATAGCTCTACGCATAATACGACGAAGTACATAGCCTCTACCTTCGTTTGATGGCATAACACCATCAGCAATTAAGAAGCTCATAGCTCTAATATGGTCAGCAATAACTCTGTATGATGCTAATGTTTCAGGAGTTGACTTAATGCCAATTTCTTTTTCAATACCAGCAATAATATGTTGGAATGAATCAATATCATAGTTGTTATGAACGCCTTGTAAAATTGTTGAAAGCCTTTCTAAACCACAACCTGTATCAACACCTGTTTGTGCTAATGGCTCCATTGTACCGTCTTCTTGCTTGTTAAATTGCATGAAAACAATGTTCCAAATTTCAATATATCTATCGCCATCTTCTTCAGGAGTACCTGGCTTACCACCCCAAATGTGCTCACCATGATCATAAAAAATTTCAGTACATGGACCACATGGACCTGTATCCCCCATTGACCAAAAGTTATCATTTGTATCAATTTTAATGATTCTATCTTCAGGTAAACCAATTACATTTTTCCAAATGTCATAAGCTTCATCATCTGTATGATAAACAGTTGCTAAAAGTTTTTCAGCCGGTAGGCCAATTTCTTTAGTTAAAAACTCCCACGCAAAAGGAATGGCGTCGGCTTTAAAATAGTCGCCAAAAGAAAAGTTACCTAACATTTCAAAGAATGTGTGGTGTCGTGCTGTGTGTCCTACGTTTTCTAAGTCGTTATGCTTACCTCCGGCTCTTACGCATTTTTGTGAACTTGTTGCACGAGTATAATCTCTTTTTTCTTCTCCTAAGAATACATTTTTAAATTGCACCATACCTGCATTTGTGAAAAGCAGTGTTGGGTCATTATCTGGTACAGTTGGAGATGATTTAACAATTGTATGTCCTTTAGTTTCAAAATAATTTAGAAACTTATTTCTAATTTCGTTTGTTGTAAGCATAATTTTTTCCTTTTTTTTAATTTTAAAGCCTTTTTGAACGCAAAAAGAGTCAAAAAACAAAACATTTGACTATAACAATCAAATATTTAACTATATTAACCTTTTTGTGAACTCTATTATTATAATCTAAATATATAAAAAGAGCAATAAAAAAGAGCCTGTTTTTCAACAGACTCCTTAATTATTTTAATCGATTTTTAAGCTTATGATGCTTTTTTCAGATATTCAAGATTTTCGGCTTTATGCTTTGTTGTATCTCGGTTTTTATCAGCCCACGCAAAATTTACATAAACATAGCATTTTATATGCGGGTATGTGTTACGGTCAACTCCACGATTGATATCAGCCTGACTTGGTGTTTCAACTGTAAATGTTAGCACATTGTTAAACAGTTCAGTTGGCAATACAGTCATCAGTTGAGCACGAACTTCGTTTTGAGTTATCTCTAGCTTATTAAGGCCTAAAACTCGCGAAGTTAGGGTAACTTCAGCATATGCAACGATTTTTTGGTTAAAGTTACCAGCAAATCGAATCATTTGATTACCTAGTAAGCAACATTCGTCATTATCTAAGTTAATTAACTGAAAAACATTTGAATCAAACGTTTTTTGCATTTGCTGAATTTTACGACCAGCAAGAGTAGCTTTTTTTGCTACTAGTTCTTGAGATGTTTTGAATTCTTCAGAAGACACTTTGAATTTAAGCATTTTTGGATCCTTACCAAAGTTTATTGAGAAAAGTAAAGGGCTAAATCCTGCCCTAAGGGTTAAAAACAGATATAATATATGGTATTTAAATACATATATCAAGCATAATATTTAATATATTTTAAAATAAAATATTGCTGTTTATTTTTAATTTACTTTTATTTAATTTCTCTAACATAATCAGAATTTTTAAACGACTGAGATTCAAGTGCTTTTCTTTGTGCATCTTCTAATGACTCTTCTGAAAAATGGTATTCATCTTTAAATCCATAAACATATACTGTTTTATCTTTTTGACCACCAAAATACCTAACTAAAACATTTATTTTACCCTCTTTAATTTTCTTATTAAAAGAAAACTCAAATGGCACCAATAAACTTGAGTTGCTTGGTACTGTAATTTTTTTATCTTTTAGAATAACTGCATCTGTTGCTTTTAAAAATATATTAAAGCTGTATGTTTCAGGTACATGTAGCATTTTAATGTTTGCATATACCGCCTGATTTGCATCAGCAAAGTCACCTGTTTGAATTTCAAAGTCAAACACTTGTGCATTAGCATTAAAACTAACAATTAAAGTTAATAAAAATACGATAAATTTCATAATACATACCTATTATTTTTAGTTAAATAAAAACAGGCCTTAATAAAATAAAGCCTGATTATTATAAATTAATTATCTTTTTCTAAAATTTTCTGAAATAGTAAATTTACATGTTTTAGATAGCTTAGCTTGATTATCTGAAATACACTTAACTTTAGCATCTAAAGTTGCGGCTGTATCTTGGCATAAAAGTCTTAAATCTTGTACGCAACCCTCAACAATTCTAGTATAGGCTTCTGCCCTAGCCTGTTGAATAACAGGAACCATTTTTTGCATAAAAGCTTCTTTTTGAGCAACTGTACCTTGCTGTTTGTAAACGCCTTCTCTTAAACGTTTAATATCATACTCATATGTAGTATAAAAAGCATTTGCATTTGTAGATACTAGAATTAAAGCTGCTAATAGAATTTTTTTCATTATTTACTATCCTTAATTTTATTAATTTTATATATTATGAGTCATTTTTTACTAAAAAGCAAGCATCACCATAAGAATAAAACTTAAATTCACTATCAATAGCTGTTCCGTACACTTTCATTGCCTGTTCATAACCAATAAAAGCTGAAACAAGCATTAATAAAGTTGATTTTGGCAAGTGAAAGTTTGTAATTAAAGCATCTACAGTATTAAATTTATAACCTGGCTTAATAAAGATATTAGTATCACCAGCAAATTCTGCTTGGTTTGCAGTTTCTAAAACTCTCATACTTGTAGTTCCAACTGCAATAACTTTATTACCTCTTGCTTTTACTTTTTTAATTTTTTCTGCTAATTGTGCAGTCATTACACCATATTCTGAATGCATTTGGTGTTCTCTAACATCATCAACTTTTACAGGTTGGAATGTACCAGCACCAACATGTAGCATTACAGTATCAAACTCTACCCCTTTTGCTTTAATTTTATCAATTAAGTCATCTGTAAAGTGAAGACCTGCTGTTGGAGCAGCCACTGAACCTTTATGTTCTGCATATACTGTTTGATAATCATCTTCATCTGCTTTTGTTGCACCGTCTTTACGCTCAATATATGGAGGTAATGGCATTTCACCAGCAAAATCTAAAAAGTCTTCAAATTCTTTAGTATCCTGTGCAGAGAATTTTAACTCTACAGTATCGCCATTTCTTGAAATAACTTCAGCTGTCATATCATGACCTTCAAACTTAACGATATGCCCTGGTTTAAATCTTTTAGCTGGTTTAGCAAAACTTTCCCATGTTAAAGCATCTTTTGTTGGGCGGTGTAATAATAGCTCTAAAGCTACTTTACCATCAACAGTACCATTTGGCAAAATACGATCTCTGTAGCAGTAAATTCTTGCAGGAATTACTTTTGTATTATTTACAATAAGCAAGTCACCTTCATTTAAATAATCTAAAATATCATAGAACTTTTTATCTGTTTCTAATGTATCACCAATTAATAGCTTTGCGTGGTCTCTAGGCTCTGCTGGAGTTGTAGCAATAAGTTCATCTGGTAAATGATAGTCGTATGAAGATAATAAGTTTAAATCTTTTGCTGTCATAATTTTCCCTTTTAAATTAAATAAATTTTAATAAATATTTTACACTTTGCATACCTAATAACATTAAGGCAAGGCCACCAAAAATAGATAATGCTAAATATACTAAAGCCAATTTAATATTATTTTGACTATTTAGCAATACTAACTCTAAAATAAATGTTGAAAATGTAGTTAATGCTCCTAGTAAACCAACAGTTAAAAATAGTCTTACAGGTTCTGATAAATTAGTTTTTAAAGCTAAAATTTCTACTATTACCCCCAGTGCAAAACAACCAATAAAGTTTGCAACTAAAACTCCTGTAGGAAATGCCCCTACTGTACAAAACTTAACAATAAAATGCCTTAATAAAGCACCTATTGCCCCACCTGTAGCCACTGCAAATAAATTTAACATATTTAATTTCCTATTTGTATTTATTCAACAATTCTAACCATTGGCTACAGTCTTCATGGCGTTCTTCAAAAAAGTTTTCTAAAAACTGAATCATTATATCATGTCTTTTTTGTGCCATTTTTTTACCATGAGATGTCATCATAACATCTTTAATTAATAATAATTTTTCAAAAAAATGATTAATTGATGGAGACTCAATTGTTCTGTAAGTTGCAGCATCCATTTCTAATACAGGCATAATATTTACATCAAATACTTTTCTACTTTTAGAAAAACCAAACTCTAAACATCTAATTACACCATTAGCTCCGCCATCTAGCATATCAGCATCAGATACTACCATACCTTCAATTGTAGTTGGTCTAATTCCTTTTAATAACTTAGAATAACCCATGTTTTCAATAATTTGAATAACTTTACTTTTAGCATCTTGTGATATATCTAACATTGATAAAATATTACGAGTATTAGCTAATGTTTCGGCCTGTTCTTCACCAACAAGCTTATAATCATCAACATCATGTAAATAACAAGCTAAAAGTACAATATCAGAATTACACTCTTCAGTTAAATTATCTAAAATTTGTTTTGCATTATTTACAACTGTTAAAACATGTTCTGTTGAATGCCCTGATGAGTCTTTCCCTAAAATTTTATCAACTTGTGATTCTATAAGCTTATAATCAATCATTATTTAGTCCTTTGTTTTATCTAATATAGATAATAAAAAAGATTGCTAATTTTAGCAATCTTTTTTTATAAATAATTTTATATTACTCAATTTCAGTTACAATTGTAACTTTATCCATTTTATCACCTTGAGTAATTTGGTCTACTACTTCCATACCTTTAACTACTTGACCAAATACAGTGTAGTCACCGTCTAAGAATCTAGCATCTTTAAGAACAAAGTAGAATTGGCTACCAGCTGAGTCAGGGTGTTGTGCTCTTGCCATACCTACAGCACCTCTAATGTGTGGCTTGCTGTTAAATTCTGCTTTAATGTTGTAACCTGGGCCACCTGTACCTGTGCCTGTAGGGTCACCAGTTTGAGCAACAAAGTCTGGTACCACTCTGTGGAATACTAAACCATTGTAAAAACCATCTGTTGTTAGTTTTTTAAATGCTTCTACGTGCTTTGGAGCATCTTGTTCGAAGAATTCAAAAAAGATATCGCCGTATTTAGTTTCAATTTTAATGTACTGTTTTTGTACTTCAGTCATAGATTCTTCTCCTGTAATAATTTCTGCATTAGCGTTTACAGCTGCAAACATTGCTAAAACAGATAGAACTAATTTTTTCATGTGATTATTTCCTTATTTTTTATAAACTATGGGATAGTTGTATAAAACTGAATA